>JAFONG010000081.1 GCA_017418585.1 Erysipelotrichaceae bacterium
AGGTTTTGCGCTAGTCAACTACTCCTACCGGCTGGCACCGGAACACAAGTATCCCGCCCAGATCGAAGACACTAACGCCGTCATCAAATGGGTCATTAATAATACTGATGCCTACGGTTTCGATACGAAGAACATTTTTGCCGTAGGCGACTCTGCGGGAGGACATCTGCTTTCCGTCTATGCGGCGATGCTGAACGACGAAGCATATGCAAAGCACTACAAGATCGATACGCCTGAAGGCTTCCGGTTTAACGCCATTGCCTTAAACTGCGGCCTCTATCATCAGGAATACACCAGGAAAGGAACCGCTGCCCGGCTGCTGAACGATCTGCTGCCGAAGGGCTGGACCAGAGAGGATCTGGACATGCTCAACAGCACCGGCAAGATCAGGCAGGGCTATCCGCCGACATACGTCATGAGTGCCAATGGGGATTTCCTGAAAGGTCAGGTCGATTTCATCGTTCCTGAACTGGAGAAAAACAAGATCCCGCATGTCGTGAAGATCTACGGCGATGAAAACAACACTCTCGGCCATGTTTTCCATGTCAACATGAAGCTGAAAGACGCGGCCTTGTGCAACGACGAAGAATGTGCATTCTTTCGATCTTACATGAAATAAAACAAAGGAGAACAGAAATGATCTACAGCGATTTTCACGGACTGAAACTTTCCCGGCTGGGTTTTGGCTGCATGCGTTTTATCACCGATCCGAATACCGGCGAAGTCGATCAGAACAGAGTAAACGCGATGTTCGATCTGGCCATTGAAAACGGCGTCAACTACTTCGACACTGCCTATCCGTATCTGGGCGGAAAATCCGAAGGAGCGATGGCAGAGGCCTTAAGCAAGTATCCGCGCGATTCCTATTATCTGGCGGACAAGTTCCCCGGACATTCCCTTCCGGGACCGGTGGATAACAGCGCTCTGTTCCATGTTTCTCTGGAAAGATGCAGGACAGACTACTTCGATTTCTATCTCCTGCACAACATCACCGAATGGTCGGTCAAGATCTACGAAAGCGAGGAATATCACATCATTCCTGATGTGCTCAGGCTGAAAGAAGAAGGAAAGATCAGACATCTCGGCTTCTCGTTCCATGGCGGACCGGAACTTCTGGAAGACTTCTTAAACAGACACGAAGGGACCTTTGAATTCGTACAGATCCAGTGCAACTATCTGGACTGGACTCTGCAGGATGCCAGAAAGAAATACGACATCATCACGAAGCACGGACTGGGCGTGTGGGTCATGGAGCCTTGCAGGGGCGGAAAGCTTGCGGTACTCTCCGAAGAGAATTCAAAGAAACTGAAAGCTCTTGATCCGGGTGCAAGCGACGCATCCTATGCTTTCCGTTATCTTCAGGATCTCGACAACGTCAAGGTCATCCTTTCGGGCATGAACGAAACGGAACAGGTCCTGGACAACCTGAACACCTTCAGCGAACACAGACCGTTAACGGACAAGGAAAGAAATACTCTCTACGAGATCGCCGAATCACTGAAGAAAGGCGTTCCTTGTACAGGATGCCGGTACTGCTGCGAGGGATGTCCGATGGGTCTGAATATCCCGTACCTGCTGGAATGCTACAACGACTACAAGTACGCCTCGGCTCTGACTCCTTCCATGAGACTGGATGCTCTGGAAGAAGACAAGAAACCTTCCGCCTGTATCGGATGCGGCCAGTGCTCCCATGCCTGCCCGCAGCACATCGACGTACCTGCCGCTCTGGCTGAGCTCAGCGAACTCTACCGCAACGGACCGAAATGGTCGGAAATGGTCAAGGGCCGTCATGAAGCCATCATCAAGGATTTGAAGGACAGATAATCATTTACAGTCTTCAGATTGTGCTACAATGATTTAGTAGTGAGGTATTTGACATGAAACTATTCAAGAATTTATTCAGTTCTTTAGCACTTATTCTTATCACCGGCGGAACTCTGGTTCTGGCCTGGGAATACTTCAGAAACAAACAGCTGTTTGTTGTACTGCTTTCCAATTCCATCGTCAAGGGATCCATGCGCGTTCTGCAGACCATGGGCATTGCCCTGCTGGCAGTCATCCTCGGTCTGGTGTGCTTCGTCATTTCTCTGAAGATCGGCAGTGCCGTCAGAAGAAGCGAAAGAGAAAAGAAAGAAGCGCTCCGTGAACAGCAAAGAGAAGCCGATGAGCTGAAACGTCAGCTGCAGAAAGAAGCGGAAGAAGCCAAGGCTGAAGCGGAAGAGGCAAGAGCCGAGACCGAAAGGATACGTCTCTCTTTCAAGAAAGAAGAAAAAGAAGAAGAAAAGAAAGAAGATTAGTCTTCGAAACAAAAAAGAACGAAGGAGCGTAGGCTCCTTTTTCTTGTGCCATGATAGAATGAAGACAGATATGGAGAAACGAATATGATAAGTCTGAACGATAAATGGATATTCACGGAAAACTGGAACGAGGATTTTCTTAAGGGAAGCGACAAGGATACGACCGAAGTCCGTATCCCGCATACCGTAAAGATGCTTCCACTGCATTATGCAAATGACAGGGACTACCAGATGATCAGCGGCTACAGAAGAAAGGTACTGATCCCAAAGGAAGCCAAGGGTAAAAGAGTCTTTCTGCAGTTCGATGCCGCAGGACATATCGCCACGGTCTATGTGAACGGAAAGGAAGTCTATACCCATCTGGGAGGGTATACGGCATTCAGGTTCGAGATTACCGGCCATGTCGTTCCAGGAAAGGAAGCGGATGTCTGCGTCAGACTGGATTCCACCGAAAACAAGACAGTCCCTCCATTCGGCTATGTCATCGACTATCTGACCTATGGAGGCATATACAGACCGGTATGGCTGGACATTGAAGAGAACGAATACATTTCCGATGTCTTCCTCACCACCCCCGATACGGACAAGGTACATCTGCAGATCACCGTTGACGGAGATACAAGCCAGAATAAGAGAATCATCGTTAAGACCTTAGACGATCAGATACTGTACGAAACGGAAACAAAAGAAAACGAAACCGAATTCCGGGTCAAGGATGTCCAGCCATGGGATGTCGATCATCCGAATCTTTATCTATGCGAAGTCGCTTTGGAAAACGGTTCAAAGAAAACGCTACGCTTCGGATTCAGAACCGTACAGTTCAAAAAAGACGGATTCTATCTGAACGGGAAACGTCTGGTCATGAGAGGACTGGACAGACACCAGTGCTATCCGTATGTGGGCTATGCCGTAAGCGATTCATTGCAAAGAGAAGATGCCAGGATCCTGAAGGAAGAACTCTGCTGCAACGCCGTACGTACTTCCCACTACCCGCAATCCCAGGCTTTTATAGATGCCTGCGATGAACTGGGTCTTCTGGTATTTACCGAGATTCCGGGATGGCAGCACATCGGCGACGAAGCCTGGAAAGACGTCGCCTGCAAACTCGTCGAAGAAATGGTCCTGCAGTACCGCAACCATCCTTCCATCGTTCTCTGGGGTGTACGCATCAACGAGTCCCAGGATGACGACGCATTCTACACCAGAACCAACGAGATCGCCCACAGGCTCGATCCAAGCCGTCCGACCTCGGGTGTACGTTATCTCCTGAAGTCTTCCCTGCTGGAGGATGTCTACGCCTACAACGACTTCTCCCACACCGGAAACAATCCGGGCTGCAGAAAGAAGAAAGACGTCACTACCGATATGAACAAGGCCCTGCTGATATCCGAAGCCAACGGACACATGTTCCCGACAAAGTCTTTCGACAAATGGTCCCTGAGACAGGATCATGCCCTGAGACATGCGACAGTCATGAATGCCGCACTTGGATCGGGTGAACACGCAGGCGTTTTCCAGTGGTGCATGTTCGACTACGCCACTCATAAGGATTTCGGCAGCGGCGATCGGATCTGCTACCACGGCGTCATGGATGCCTTCCGCAATCCGAAGCTTGCTTCCTATGTTTATGCGATACAGGGAGAAGAGAAAGACGTGCTGGAGATCTCCTCAACCATGGATATCGGCGATTATCCGGGCGGAACCATCGGCGATTTCTACGCCTTTTCCAACGCCGACAGCGTACGTCTGTACAAGAACGACGTCTTCGTCAAGGAATACAGAAAGAGCCGTTTCAGAGCCCTGAAACACGGTCCGCTGAAGATCGACGACCTGATCGGCGAACTTTTGATCCACAACGAAGGATTCGACAAAAAGAAAGCCAGAGACATCCATGATGCCCTGCAGATACTGAAAAAATACGGAACGGAACACCTTCCTCATTTGAAAGGACTGAAGATTGCCGCAACAATCAGGAAATACAAGATATCGGATGGCGAAGCAAACAGGCTCTACGGCAAGTACGTAGGCAACTGGGGCGGAGAGGCTACGGTATGGAGATTCGATGCGATCAGAAACAATGAGGTCGTTTTAAGCAGGAAGCTCTGTCCGAATGCCGATCTGCATCTTGAGGTCAGAAACAGTTCCAGTGTCTTAAAAGAAGGCGACACCTACGACATGGCTGCCGTACGTATCAGGGTGCTTGATGGCAACGATAACATCGCCGTCTACGCCCAGCTTCCTGTCAGCTATGAAGCGGAAGGCGTCATTGAGATCGTAGGACCTAAGACATCCGTTGCGGAAGGAGGCATGACCGGAA
>JAFONG010000082.1 GCA_017418585.1 Erysipelotrichaceae bacterium
AGTTCTTCCTTGTTTTTGTTTTTTATCATATTCACCTATTGCTATCGTAACATTTCATTCTGTTCAAAAAAACCGCCAATCCTTTCATGACGGTTAACTTTAAATGTAAAACTAGCCGCTATAATTATTCGACATTTACTCTTACAGACTTGCGTTAAACCATACAAATATCGGTTAATTTAATTGACAGATATCCGTCCGGAGAAAGGAGTTTTTATGAAACATCTTTCCCTGAACGACAGGATCCTCATCGAAAAATATCTGGATGATGACCTGACTTTTGCCTATATCTCCAGAAGGATCGGAAGATCTCTTTCAACTGTATCACGGGAAGTGAAGAATCACCGTTCCTTTACCGGAGACTGTGACAGGCTCTCGCCGAACGGCTGTTCCCGATATCAGAATTGTCTGAGGAAGAACCTGTGCCCTACTGAATCCATATACAGCTGCAGAAACAGATGTAAATTCTGTCAGGAATACGACTGTAAGACACTGTGTCCTCAGTTTGATCCGGCAGCCTGTGAGGCGCTGAACAAGCCTCCCTATGTCTGTAACGGATGCCCGAAGGAAAAGGAGTGCAAGAAGATCCATGCCTACTATTCCGCCGGAAGCGCCCACAACAGATATCTGAAACAGCTGAGCGAATCAAGGCGGGGAGTAAGAGCGTCCATGGAAGAGATCGAGAAGATCGATAAGATCATCGCCCCTCTCATACAGAAAGGACAGTCGATCAATCATATCTTCGTCTCCCATAAGGAAGAGATAGGCTGCTGCGAAAAGACGGTCTATAACTACATCGATCTCAATGTCTTTTCCTTTCGGAACATCGATCTGCCCAGAAAGGTGCGCTACCGCATCAGACACGCTCAGAAGATCGCAACGAAGCTTGAATACGAATACCGCAAGGGAAGGACCTTCGACTGTTTCCGTACCTATATGGAAGAAAATCCCGAAACGAAGATCGTGGAGATGGATACGGTCAAGGGAGCCAGGAATTCCTGCAAGAAGACGCTTCTGACATTCATCTTCAGAAAAAGTAACTTCATGTTGATATTCTTACTTCCCGACGGAACCAAGCAGAGCGTACTGAATATCTTCAACTGCCTGAGTGAAGGACTCGGTATCCCGACTTTCCAGAAATTGTTTCCGCTGATCCTGACGGACAATGGCGTAGAGTTCAAGGGCCCTCACGATCTGGAGTTCACTGGATCCGGTACAAGAAGGACCAGACTGTTCTATTGTGATCCACAGGCTTCCTGGCAGAAGCCTCATGTAGAGAATAATCACACACTGATACGGCGTATCATTCCCAAGGGAACGTCCTTCTCGTTCCTGGACGATCAGAAAGTTCATCTCATTACGGAACATATCAATTCCGTTCCCAGAGAAATGTTCGACAACCGGACGCCATTTGAACTGATGGCTTCCGAAGAAGAGAAAAAACTGCTGGAATTCCTGAAGCTGACTCCCGTCCCCCATGACGAAGTGCTTCTCAAACCGGCTCTTCTGAAAAAGAAGTAGTCGATTTACGATCAGGTCGGATATCTGTCAAAGCATCCTTTAGACAGAATTGCGTTCACTTTTACACACTTACCGGCCGCAATCTTTTAATCACGGTCCGAAATGATCGATTACAGCAGTTTTCACCTTTATTATATCCGTTTTAAGGGTATTTTCAGAGCGTTACGAAGATGATTCTTTCCTTGACCATATAGATGTTGCGCTTAGATTTTCATTTTGCGTTAATATTTCAATGTAAGGTCAACAAAAAAGAGGAAAAATAATATGGCAGAAAAGAAACAGTCGAATCTATTGGTTTTAGATATTCTGAGAGAAAACT
>JAFONG010000083.1 GCA_017418585.1 Erysipelotrichaceae bacterium
CCTTGCATACAGGCAAGGTGGCGATGACCGTCTGAACGCACTGCTCGATGTCGATATCGCTTCCGACCATCTTCGACATCATGATCGAAGTCAGCGTGGAAAGAATGTTGGCCTTGATACCGCTGCCCAGTCCGTCCGCCAGTACGATGATATAGGAATCTTCGGAAAGCTTTCTAACAGAAACGTTGTCTCCGCACAGCGATTCGCCGACATGATTCAACGAAACATAACCGTAATCCGTATACAGCTCATTCATCGCTCTTCACCAGACTTTTCAGTTTTTCCAGTGCGATCTTGGTTTCGGCAGTCGTTTCTCCCAGCAGAGAGGCGATCTCGTGAACGGAACGCATGTTCTTTTCCAGAAGAGAATCGGTAATCGATATCGTATTCTTCACCAGCTCCTGATGATAGCGTCTGTTTTCTTCCTCGCTTGTTACATCGCGGAAAACGCAGACAAGCACCTTGAACTTCCGGTCGTAGGAAATCGTCTTGACAACGTTGCGCTCGTATTCTTTCAGATACTCGTTTTTGGCGAAGATCTGTTTTCCTTCCAGAGCATCAAGGAAATCGGATGGATCCAGAATCGAAGCGACGTGCTGGCCGATCAGCAGATCCGGAGAAGAAATTCCCACAAGTCTGCACATCGTATTGTTGATCAGTCCGATATTCAGTTCTTCATCCAGAACGATCAGACCGTTCGGCGTATTGTTTACGATGTTGTTGGCCAGAGACTGCGATTTTTCCATCAGCAGCGGCAGGCACATGTCGATGTTGGCGTAGCCTTTCAGAATGGCGATCGCCTTATCCCGGCAGGTGTCATAACCGCAGCAGCCGCAGTTGAGCTGATCGGCTTTGTCTTCCTTACCCATCTTGATCAGCATCTGCTCGACTTCTTCTTCCGAAGGCTGGCGATGCTGGATCGGAGAGCGGTCGTATTCCGTGAAAATGTCCGCTGTTCCGGTCATGCTGTAATCGAAGTCTTCACAGCCTGCGTAGGCATTCACCAGCAGGGCGTTTCTGGCCGGCGAACTCTTTTTCGTTCTGACAACCGGACCGTTGATGCAGCTCCCTTCGCAGGCCGACATTTCGATAAAACAGTTATGGATCTTACCCGCCTTGAGATCCTCAAGAGCGGCAATCGCCTTGTCCATGCCTGAAACGACGATGTAGTCGTGTTTCCTGCTTGTACATTCCATCGTGCGGATGATGCCTCCGTCCGTCGGAAAAAGACGGGCTTTTGATTTTTCCTGTTTTCTTTTGTCATCCGTCGTCTTCAGAGAAATATTCTCTTCGTTCAGCCACTGATCCAGTTCTTCAAAAGTCAGTACGGCATCGATGTATTCGCTGTAATCGCCTTCATCCTTTTTGGCGATGCACGGACCGATAAAGACGACCTTGGCATCGGGATAACGTTTTTTGATATTCAGGCCGTGTGCGCACATCGGTGACAGCACGTCCGCAAGATACTGTCTGCATTCCGGATAGTGCTTCATGATCAGCGTATTGATGCTGTGGCAGCAGGAGGAGATCAGCACATCCCTTCCTTCGTTGAGAAGCCGATCGTAGGCGTTCTTGACGATCGTTGCACCGATCGCCGTTTCTTCCACCTCAAAAAAGCCGAGCTGTTTCAAGGTCTGAGACATGCATTCAATATCGCTGTTTTCATAGCAAGAAACAAAG
>JAFONG010000084.1 GCA_017418585.1 Erysipelotrichaceae bacterium
CCGTATTTACTGTAGTCGATGACGTTGAAATGCATTGTCAGGAAATCTGCTTCCATGCCTTCCGCAAACACCTTGTCCAGAAAAGCGTCGAATTCCGGATCATCCGTTGTCTGAGCGGGATTCTTCTCTCTGCTTTCATAAGTGCGGATCAGTTCCAGATAATCCGTACCGGTATCGGCAGGAGTAGTCTTCTTACCCCCCTTGCAGGCCGTACAGGTCGCCAGTAACAATACCGTTAATAATACAATCAAGAATCTTTTCATAAAACTCACCTCATTGGATATTATAATATAAATGTATGCTGGTTCCTAATATGAAGCTTAGAAAGATGATCGATTTCAAGCCCGGCGATCTGGATATGGCGATGCTGGATCTTGATGTTGTCGTCTATTGCAAGGCTGTTCTTGTCTCGCTTTCTCAAGAAGACAACTACGGATTTATCCGTCATCTTTTCTCTGACGAAGATATTCCGTACTACTTCAGGAATTATGCCGATACGGTATTCTACGATTTCGATGGAAGGCATACGGATCAGGAAAAGTTCATTACGATCTTTGAACTGTATTCCCTGTACAACTACGACAATACATCCGAATATCTGAAAGATATTCTGAATTCATATACCCATGAAGCGGATGTACTGATCGATCTGTTTACCCATGACAGCAAGGCCTACCGTCTATCCAATCTGGACGGTATCGTCAAGCTGGAAGAAATAGAATTCAAAAAAGCAGCCTAGCTGCTTTTTAACTGTAATCGTTCTTGTCTTTCTTGCGGATCGACGGATGCGATGCCAGAATCTTTTTTACGCCATGCGGATGGGCAAATGCGATCTGCAGCACACCGGAATCGATGCCTACGACGATTCCTTCCCCATAGATCTTGTGAATCACGATATCTCCGTTGCGGTAGACCGTCTCTTCCGGTCTGTCTTTTCTTCTGTCCTGAATGATGTCTTCATCGAAGATCAGGGAACGTCCCGGTTTCGGTTTTTCATCGACATGATCGATATATTCACCGTCTATTTCATTAATGAATCTGGAAGGAAGCTTGGCCGACTGAATGACGTAGGAAAAACTGTTGGTTTCAGTCAGATACAGCAGTTTCTTGGCTCTGGTATAGGCGACATAAGCCAGTCTTCTTTCCTCTTCGATTCCCTTCTGCCCTTCCAGCATCGTCTTTTCCGACGGGAAGATTCCTTCTGACAGGCCGATCACAAAAACCGCTTCGAATTCCAGACCTTTTGCGGAATGTACCGTACACAGGCTCAAGGCATCGCTGACATCTTCCGACGCTCTATCGGTATATAAGGCGATCATCTGCAGATAATCGTCCAGACTGGAATCGGGATAATCAACGGAATACTGCTTGATGTCGTCCAGAAGGGACTTGATGTTTTCCAGACGTTCCGTCTCGCTGTCTTTTTCCAGCATGGCTCTGTAGCCTGAATCATCCAGAACTTCCTGCAGAAGCAGTTCCAGATCCATCGTTTTCACGTCTTCACGCCATTTCTCTACCATTCGGACAAACTGGTCAAAAGTATCCCTGTTCTTAGGATACAGACCCTGTCTGATGACCTCGTACATGCTGATACCCTTCTCGACCGCCATGGCCTGAATGGCATCCAGCGTCTTCTGTCCTATTCCTCTTCTTGGCGTATTGATGATACGGATAAAGGCCAGATCATCCGCTCTTGTTATCATTCTTAAGTAAGAAAGGATATCCTTGACCTCCATACGTTCATAGAAACGCAGACCGCCGTAGATCACATAACTGATCCGGTTCTCGATCAGAACTTTTTCTATTTCTCTGGACAGATAGTTGGCTCTGTATAGTACAGCCATGTCCTTGTAGTTGTATCCGTCGTGATGGAGCTTGATAATCTGGCTTACCACATAGTTGGCTTCAGCAAGTTCAGACATGCAGGTCTTGTGAATGATCCTGCTTCCTTCTCCGTTCTTTGAGAAGAGTTCTTTCTCCACTCTGGCCTTGTTGTGTCTGATGACGCTGTTGGCACCGGAAAGGATATTGTTGGTGGAACGGTAGTTCTGATTCAGGATGATCGTTCTGGTATCGGGATAATCCTTGTCCATGTTGACGATGATATTGATGTCTGCACCCCTCCAGGTAAAGATCGTCTGATCCGGATCGCCTACGACATACAGGTGATTGTGCACCTTTGCCAGCATCCTGATCAGTTTATACTGTTCCTTATCGACATCCTGGAACTCATCCACATGAATGTAGTGGAATTTCTTCGACCACTTCTCCTGCAGCTGCGGATACAGTTCAAACATCCTGGTCGTAAACAGGATCAAATCGTCAAAGTCCAGGGCATAAAGCTGGTGCAGCCTTTGATCGTAATAGGCATAGACTTTTGCCTTGTTGATGAGCCTGGTCTCGCCATAGGTGTATTCCATGGCCTTCTTTGGAGTAATGGACTGATACTTGTTGTCGGCAATGTAATCCAGAATGCCGCCATACGGATATTCCTTTTTGTCGATGCCTATTTCCCTGTAGGCTTCCTTCAGGATCTGTCTCTGGTCATCCGCATCGATGACGGTAAAGTTCTTCGGATAGTTCAATGCTTCGATGTCTTCCGAAAGAATACGCATGCACAAAGAATGGATCGTCGAGATCCAGCATCCTGTTCCCTGATCCTGAAGCATCTCGTTGATCCTGTTTTTCATTTCTCTGGCAGCCTTGTTGGTAAAGGTAATAGCCAGAATATGATAAGGCTTGATTCCCTTCTGCTCGATCAGATAGGCAATGCGCATGGTTAAAACACGGGTCTTTCCCGATCCTGCTCCGGCAATGATGCGGATATGATCGGACTCGTCCGTTACGGCTGTTTTCTGATTTTCATTCAGCTGGGAGTATTTAACCATTCTTAGTATTTCTGCGATTTTGCCAGATAGTAGTTTTTGTAGTTGACGTCGCCGGTCACATCTTTGATCACATGGATGTATTCCGGCATTTTTACTTCGTTTTCATCAGCGGGACTGTCGATGGAAAGAATGCCCTTGCTGCGGTCAAAGTCGAAGATATCCAGTTTATAGAAGACGTCGTTGTAGATGAAAGAATGACGCTCCTTGTCCAGAATATTCAGTTTCGGATCGATCTCAGGGAAGTAATCCCTGTACTGTCTTTCCGTCAGAACCTGATCAGTCTTGATCCGTTCGTTCGTAGATAGATAGTGCGCCTGAGAATAGCTGTAAAGGACGTCTCCGTCTTTCTCTCTTCTTCTGATCCTTCTTTCATAATCGTCGTTGCTGAGAAGATAATGCTGCACGATGTGCGAGGTGGAGTAGTTGTCTTCCGCCATCATCTTCCGAACCACATCGTCATTCACGTCGATCAGATACTTGTTGAAGCGTTCTACCGGTTTTCCTTCACCAAGATACTGCAGGACTGACTGTACCGCATTGATCATCTTGACTTCGAAATCTGTTTCATTGCCGATAATGACCCTGTTGGGATGATCCTTCCAGGCATCCAGAGCCAAGTCATCCATGACCCTTGCCTGTTCCACCGTCTCGTATCTGGCTGAATTGGTGGAATAGTTGTATGCCTCTTCCTTGCCTTTGGCGCTGGTAACCAGATGGACGACCATATCGTAACGGTCATTGATCTCTTCCGGAACCATGTCGAATTCTTTCAGGATGTTTCTGAAGTCATCCATGCCGACATAAGCCATGTCATCCAGTATGCCTCTGTCAATGAATATAAGAACCCTGTCTCCGGACATCTCTTGTGCCGCCCGATAACAGATCTCTTCTTTCTTCAGCTGAAGAGAGATGCAGTATTTCTGAAATTCGTACATTCCAAGCGTTGCAGGAGAGATCCCTCCGGAAATCAGATCGGTCGCCGATTCATGGTCGATGATGACCCGATAGCCTCTCTCCGCAAAGACCTGCTGAGCCCGGGATGTAAATGTCGTTTTTCCTGAACAGGGTCCTCCGGTAAATACGATACGTTTAATCGATTTCATATATCCTCCTCAGTTTATCATTCAGTTTGGCATAGATGTTCTCTCTGAACCATTTCTCGTTGGACATCTGCAGTGCTTCGTCCAGTCCGAACCAGGCAACGCCGCTGTTCTCGTCTTCCTTTATGGAAAGGACGTCGTTTTCGTCCGCTTCCAGCAGATAGGTCACGTTAAGATGCAGATGGGTCGGAACATAGTTTCCTTTGCGGATATGGGAATTCACAGTCAGGATCTCCAGAGAAAAGATTTCATCCGATACCGGTCTGACATTCTTTACTCCCGTCTCTTCTCTTACTTCTCTTAACGCGACATTCAGACAGTCCCTGTCCCCGTCGCAGTGTCCGCCCAGCCAGGCCCAGGAATCGTAGATTCTGTGATAAGCCATCAGAACCTTGTCTTTTGCGCCGTTTACGACCCATGCGGAAGCCGTCATGTGAGCCAGTTCGTTGCTGCGGTCAAAGGCATTTTCATACCTGTTTAAATAGTCCAGGATGTTGCTTCTGTCCTTTTCTTCCTGCAGATTATAGGGCCGGTAATTCTCTATTGCCTCAATGATATTCACATAATTATTTTACTACAAAGCATGCTAAAATTTAGTTATGATTACAAGCGATCAATTCAATGATTACATCCTGCTGGATGCGGGCGATAAAGAGAAACTGGAAAGCTGGAAAGGCATCATTTTAAGAAGACCTGATCCAATGGCGATCTGGCCTAAGACAAGACCTGAGCTTTGGGAAAAAGCCGATGCGGAGTATCACCGTTCCAGCAGCGGCGGAGGACGCTGGGAATTTCATCATAGCCTGCCGGAATCATGGAACGTCAGCTACAGAGATCTTTTGTTTAAAGTTTCTCCTACCGGCTTTAAGCATACCGGTCTGTTCCCGGAGCAGTGTGCCAACTGGGATCTGATCCATCGGATGGTATCAAAGAGAAAAGACGCCAAGGTGCTGAATCTTTTTGCCTATACAGGAGCAGCCACAATGGTCGCTTCAAAGGCCGGAGCGGTAGAGGTCGTTCATGTCGATGCTTCAAAAGGCATCAATGAATGGGCAAAGGAAAACATGCGGCTGTCTCATCTTGAAGACCATACGATCCGCTATATCGTCGATGATTCTTTGAAGTTCACGGCCAGAGAGATAAGAAGAGGCCATAAATACGACGGAATCATCATGGATCCGCCATCCTACGGCAGAGGTCCGGACAATGAACTGTTCCGTTTTGAAGACAAGATCAATCCTTTGATCGAGAACTGTCTGGAACTGCTGAGCGATGATCCTCTTTTCTTCATCATCAATACCTATACGACCGGCTATTCGCCAACGGTCATGTACAATACCTTAAAATCCCATGTTACATTAAAAGGTCTCAAAGGAACCGTAGAGTCTGACGAGATCGGTATTCCTGTCTCCGACAGCGAATATGTTCTCCCTTGCGGACAGACGACCAGGTGGTATCGGTGAAAGTTCTGTACGAAGACAACCACCTGCTGGTAGTTGAAAAACCGGTGAATGTACCGATGCAGAAAGACGCTTCCGAGGATGAAGACTTTTTGAGTATGGCAAAAGCATATGTTAAAGAGAAATATCATAAGCCCGGGGATGTCTACCTCGGCCTTGTGCATCGTCTTGACCGACCGGTTGGAGGCGTCTGCGTCTTTGCCAGAACATCCAAGGCGGCTTCCCGCTTAAGCGATCAGATCCGTACTCATGTCTTTAAAAAGGAATATCTGGCGGTTGTGGAAAACGAAGATCTTCCTGACAGCGGACATCTGGAAGATCTGCTCTACAAGGACAGCAAGACCAACATGGTCCGTATCGATCCGAAAGGTAAACCGGCCATCCTTGACTATACGGTAATAAAAAGAAAAGGCGGACTCGCCTTATTGAAGATACAGCTGCAGACGGGAAGATCTCACCAGATCAGAGTACAGTTCTCATCCCGCAGGCATCCTTTATGGGGAGATCAGCGTTACAATCCTAACGCTTCCCCGGGGCAGCAGATAGCCCTGTGGTCTCATGCAATCGAATTCAACCATCCAACAAGCGGCGAACCGTTAAGATTCACCTCAAAGACCGACAGATATCCGTTCGATATTTAGTTGTTTTTCTTATATACCAAAGAACCGCCACCAAGAAACATTTCAATCGCCTGATTGAATTTTTCTTTATTCTCGATGTCGGAATATGCACCGGCAAAAACGCCTTTCTCGACAAATACGGCGGAAGGATAGGCAATCAGACCGAAACGGAAGAAGTCGTCCGGCATGTATCCGAGTATGGAAACGACAGGACAGTGAAAACCGGTTTTCATGTTCTTTAAGGCTGCCGAGGAAGATTCCGCTCCTTCAATCAGAACCACGATATACTTCACGGAATCATTGGAGTCGATCAGTTCATTGATAAAATCTACCTTCTCCGTCTCGCTGTTGTCTCTTAAAAAAGTGTATATCAGAACCAGTTCTTCCTGCCTATACGGCGTAAAGTCACCGATATCACTGACGTAGATCTCGCCGGCAGATCCGCCTGTCTTGCTGAAATCCAGAGGATTGCCGATCAGCTGATAAGTCAGTTCTTCCGTATATCCGTCATGATCCAGTTCCGTGATCTTCTCCCGGTTTTCTACGCTTAAAGAATTCTTGACATCCTCTAAAGAACGGTTAAGACTTAAAAGCTCTCTTCCATTCGCATCTACAAGTTCCTCTTTTTTGATCGGGTCAGTAAAACCGATCCGGTTGATCTTGACAAATGTTTCAAGATCCGTCTCCCCTTCGGCGCAGAAGCTGACCTTCCCGTTCTTGAAGCAGACCAAGGTCGGATACTTCTCGACTTTCAGATAATCCTTGATGTAATCCTTGATTTCCTCATCTCTTTCAACGATGCAGATGTCTTCCGGTATCTTCTGATACAGTTCATGGTAAAGACTCTTGATTTCCGAAGCTGTACCGACATTGAAATACTGGATAAACAAGGCATCTGTCTCGTCCAGAAATCCATCGATCATTTCAATCTGACGGTGACAGTGCTCACACTCCACGGAAACGATCTGCAGAATGACATTTTCATACTGATTCAGATCGTATGCGTTTCCTTCAATATCCGTGATCTGTCCGTCATAAATATCCTTAAACAGCATCTCGAACTGGAAGTTCCTGTAGTCGAAACCGTTGTTTGCTTCCTTAAGCCTTTCCTGCAGAGAAATGTCTGCCTGCGCAAAAATAAAAACATCCCTCACAGGATCAATGTATTCTTCGTTTGCCGGTTCTGTATTCTCTTTCGTACAGGCAGCCAGCAGTACAATCAGTAAAACGGTCAGGAGTTTCTTCATTATTTCTTTTTCAGCAAAGCAAAAATTTCTTCTTTTCTGGTTTCCATGTCGGATCTGCCAAGTTCAAAAAGTTCATTCAGCTCTTCCTTGCTGCCGCCAAGCCTGGTCACTTTGGAACTTCTGCTAGGAAAAACATAGACAGCCTCTTTTTTGTCTACCAGCTCCATGATCAGAGAGATCTGTTTCTGATAGTTCAGATGTCTGATCCGATAGTCTTCCGAAATATTCAGACACTGCGGATAGGTCATCTTCATCAGCTGA
>JAFONG010000085.1 GCA_017418585.1 Erysipelotrichaceae bacterium
ATGTAGAGTCCCGGCTCATTGGTAATGACGTTGCCTGCTTCCAGAACCGCGCCAAGACCGCCGTCGCAGTCGTGCGTATCCAGACCAAGATGATGGCCGCAGGAATGGAAATAGTATTCCGATACATCTTCATTCAGACCGTGTTTCGGAAGTTCTTCCTTGTAATAATCGATAACCATCTGATTCAGATCCCTCATTCTGACGCCCGGTCTGGCGTTTTCTTCTACGATCTTCTGTGCATTCAGAACGATCTCATAGAGTTCTCTTTGTCTTGGAGTAAAACTTCTGTTGACCGGGAAGGTTCTGGAAATGTCCGCGTTGTAATACTCGCATGTCGCACCCAGATCGCATAAGAAGAGTTCTCCGTCCCCCATCAGCTGATCGTTGTCGCTGTAGTGAAGTACAGTAGCCCGCTTACCGCTGGCCGCAATCGTCTTGAATGCCGTTTTCTTGCACAGAGACTGTTTCAGTACGAAATCGAACACCGCTTCCATCTGCATCTCATAGATGCCCGGACGGGATGCCCGCATCATCTGCTGAATACCAAGGTTTGTCACATGGATCGCATTGCGGATGCAGTTGATCTCATATTCGTCCTTTACCAGACGCAGGTGTGTCAGGACAGGATAAATGTCCTTCATGATCAGATACGGATACTTTTCTTTCAGTTTTTCAGCGTAGACATGGGCAGGGGTTTTTGCCTGATCCATGCTGTAGTGCCAGAAATCGAAACAGAAACGGAATGTACTGTCTTTTCTGCTTCTGTTCATGATGGAAGCGACGATGTCGTCCAGGCTGGAAACATCCTCCACATCCTCGATCCCGGAGATCTGTGAAGCCTCTTCTTTCGACATTCTGCCGCCGACCCATCTTGCCAGTCTCTCATCGTAAGGAAGAATGAACAGCATCTCCCTGACTGTTCCATCCATCGTATACATCAGCAGCACCATGTCTTCCCGATCCAGACCGGTCAGATAATAGAAGTTCCGGTTAACGGAAAAATCATAGGCCTCGTCCTCGGAACGCATAGGCGCCTTTCCGGAGAACAGCATCACTGCGGCATTGGTCTGCAGCGACTTCATCACTCTCTCTCTTCTGCTAGAATATTGATTCATCTACTTTTCCCTTCTCTCTATATGTGACTTTAACGATTTCGTGTGTATCGATACATTCTTTTATCAGGCTTTCATAATCAAAGCGTTCTTCGTAATGCAGACATCTGTCTTCTTTCGGTTTGGTGACAGGATTCTTCGGATCGAAGATGGTGCAGCAGTCTTCGAATGGAAGAATGCTGGTCTCATAGGTGTCGATCCTCTTAGCGATATCGATGATCTCCAGTTTATCCATCATCGCCAAAGGCCTGAGGATCAGAGTATCGGCAACCTTGCCGATCACGGAAATGGATTCAGGAGTCTGCGATGCGACCTGTCCGATCGACTCGCCGTTGGTGATAACGTCGATCTTCCTTTCCCTGCAGATGCGATCGGCGATCCGGTACATCATCCTGCGCATGATCGTAATGCAGTAAGGTTCATCGACATTCTTGTATATGGCAAGCTGCAGCCTGGTGAACGGAATGACATGGACATTGATCTCTTCCTGAGATACGGAAAGCTTTCTGGCCAGGGTCAATACCTTCTCCAGAGCCTGTCTGGAAGTGTACGGTTCTGATGCAAAGTGAATGCATTCGATCTTCAGACCCCTTTTCATCGTCAGATAAGCCGCAACCGGAGAATCGATACCGCCCGACATCATAACCATGGCAGTACCGTTGATCCCGGTCGGATAGCCTCCCGGACCTTTTACCTTCTCATCCATGACATAGATGAAATCCTTGTCTACGGAAACATACAGCATCAGCTGAGGTTCATGAACATCAACAGTCAATTCCGTATTGTGCAGGATATTTCCGGCAACCGCTCTGTTGATATCGTCGGAACGGTACGGAAAAGACTTGTCGTGTCTCTTGGTGGCGACTTTAAAGGTCTTGACTCCGATATTCTTTTGGGCCAGCAGCAGCGTCGTTTTCTTGACTTCATCCAGATCCTTGTTTACTCTTACCGCTCCGGCAAAATAGCTGTAACCGAAAACATCCTTCAGATCCTTCCGGATGGCTTCATAGTCTTCTCCGTTGAGTTTGATGAAAAGACCGTCATGCAGCATGTTATAAGTCAGCTGCGGATAATCCTGCAGTCTTCTGCGGATGTTCTGCGTCAGCTGTCTGGTGAATTCCTTACGGTTCTTTCCTTTGGTAGAAAGTTCGCCATAGCGGACAACGATATGATCATATAGCAATTCCGGCATACTGTTCGATGATCTCCTTCAGGCAGTCGATAAAATACTGCATTTCTTCTTCGTTATTGGTATAGTCAAATGATACTCTGATCGCATGATCTTCATCGATATGCATGCTTCTTAGAGTTCTGTTGGGTTCGTTTTCTCTTGACCCGCAGGTCGACTTGGATGATACCATGATTCCTTTTGCGTTCAAGGCATTCAGCAGCACTTCGGAAGGAATAGGCGTAGAGATGTTGACTAAAGATATCAGACCGCCTTCATAGTTGATTTTTGCGATACCTTTCAGTCCTTCCGTCAGAATATCATGCAGACGGAGAAGGTGGTCATGATATTGTTCTTTGTTTTCCAAGGCGATTCTCAGGGTTTTGGCCAGGACGATATTCGTTAAGGCGTTGGATGTTCCTCCTCTTAAGGAGAACTCCTGCTGACCTCCGGAAATGATCGGAAGCAGTTCGATGTATTCCTTCCTGATCAGGGCTCCGCTTCCTTTCAACCCATGGATCTTATGAGCCGAGAACGATGCCATGTCTACCTGATGCAGATCCAGGTCGATTTTCCCTAAAGCCTGGGTGATATCGCAATGAAAACAGGATCCGCGGTGTTTCTTGACGGTTTGGGCGATTGCGGCTATGTCGTTGACTGCACCGATCTCGTTGTTTACGGCCATGATCGAAACCAGTGCCGTATCCTCACGCAATGCGGAAGAGACCTGTTCAGGTGTAATGTGTCCCTGTTCATCCGGATAAAGATAAGTAACTTCATATCCGAAATCTTCTTCCAGCTGTTTGAACGAGTTGTATGCGGAAGAGTGTTCATAGATGGAAGTGACAAGATGCTTCTTTTCAGGATGTTTGAAACAGTATCCCTTGATGGCAAGGGAATTGGCTTCTGAAGCACCGGACGTAAAGATCAGCTCGTTTTTTCTTAATCCTAAAAGCGAACACAGGACATCTCTGGATTTCTCCTGCATATCATAAATAACGACGCCATCGTCGTATAATGCGTCGCTATTGCAGTAATAGTCATCCAGCAGTTTCTTGTAGGTCTCCTTCACTTCAGGGTGAAGCGAAGTCGTAGAAACCGCATCCAGATATACTTTCATCAGGTATTCTCCATGATCCTCTCGTCGGCATTCTCCGGGAACAGCGTTTCCATGCAGGTAATGGCCGTCTTAAGAGCCTTTGTATACTCGCCGTTAAGATACTGGAACTCCGCCTTGGAGAGTTCCCTGTCGATCTCCGGATAAGTGGAACGGTACTTGTTTCCGAATACGATGGCATTTTCAACCATGATGCTCATGCCGATGATATTGTTGATGTTGTTATAGAAACGGTAGATGAAATCGATTGCCTCATTGAGCAGACCGTTCAGTTCTTCGATATTGATCGGGATCTGGGATGTCATCTCTCTCAACTGCTGAATGTATTCGCGGGATTTCTTAAGATCCTCCTTGTAGGAATCGTCGATCGTCGGAAGAGAATACTCCGCAAGTTTTGTCTCAACTTCAGAAACAACCAATTGAAGCTTGGTCAGCTGACTTAGAGCTCTGGTCTCGCCATCCGTCGTTCTGTCGATCATCGTCTTGTAGGAATACAGAGACTTCATGTCTGTTTCCACGTCGTTGCTGAGTTTCTCCGCCTCTTCCAGAAGCTGAGAAGCAGGCTTGATGCAGCTGCCCAGATCGGCGCTGATTTCTTCATATTCTTTCTTGTACTTATCGATGCTGTCTCTTTTCTGCTTGAGGAACTCTTTCAGATCTTCCAGACCAAAACGGGCAGAATCCTTGTCGTAGGCGATACGGACATAGTTCTCGACTTTCTCCATGTCCGTTATGTGTTCATAAGCCTTGTCGTTGGTTTCTCTGGCCAGCTTAAAGGAACGGTTCTCTGCAGCAAGACTTTCGTTGAGTTCGTTCAGAATGTTTTTGGAATTCTCGGTATCATCCTTGATGCCTTCGACCTGCGCC
>JAFONG010000086.1 GCA_017418585.1 Erysipelotrichaceae bacterium
ATCATCAACGCCGTGACCTATGTTCTGATCGCCTTTGTATCGATCTCCCTTGTCGTTTCTTCGATCATGATCGCCGTGATCACCCTGATCTCGGTCATGGAAAGAACCAAGGAGATCGGCATTCTCAGAGCGATCGGCGCTTCCAAGCACAACATCTCTTCGATCTTCACCGCCGAGACTTTCATCATCGGTCTGCTCTCCGGTGTGATCGGCGTCGGCGTTTCCTGGCTGCTGATCATACCGATCAACAGGATCATTCATTCCCTTACGGACATCGACAACATCAATGCCGTTCTGGAACTGCGCTCCGCAATCGTTCTGGTCATCATTGCCGTTCTGCTGACGATCTTCGCAGGCTTCATCCCGTCCAAGAAAGCCTCCAGACAGGATCCGGTCGTTGCCCTAAGAACAGAATAAAACAGCCTTCAGGCTGTTTTTGATTTCTCTATGATTCTAAGATAGTTCTTGAAGATCTCGTCTCCGTACTCGTTGCCTTCATCCTCGGGATGAAACTGTACGGTGAAGATCTTTTTTTCGATGTTCTCAGATGCGGCATAGAAGCAGTTTTCGCTTTCGGCGATCTTCTTGAACCCGTCCGCCAGAGCGATGACTTCATCGTTGTGATGCATGCTGACGACGTGGGATGCAGGAAGTCCTTCAAACAGAGGCGATGCCGCGGTATCGATCCTGACCGGTTCGTGTTCCGGCACTTTGGCTCTAGCCACTTCTCCTTTAAGCATGTAGTGTACCAGCTGATGACCGTAGCAGATTCCCAGGATAGGCATGCCGCATTCAAGCAGACTTTCATCCGCCTTCTTTCCGCCTTCATATACCGTATCGTAGCTGCCGGTAAAGATCATTCCGTCATAGTCTCTGACCGCATCACTCTTCGTATCATAAGGGAAATAGGCGTATTCCGCTCCGGCTCTTTCCAGAGCTTCACCGATTCTGTTTGTGAAATGACTTCTGAAATCAATGATCGCGATCTTCACTTCTCTACCTTCTTCTTAAGAACATATATCGTTTCATTGACTGATGAAACATAGGCGACAAGCAGGATAAACAGGGAATACGCAACCAGATTGGCATTTTTTACCATGAAAGGCAGAAAAAACATCAAAAAACCCGTTGCCTTGTTCAGATAGGAATGCCCGCTGATGAAGACCTTTTTTCTGATTCCTACGAATAGATAAAGCAATGCTCTATAACCCACGACCAGATAAATCAGGATCCATACGTAGTCCGGGAGATATCTTTTCAGATAAGGCCAGATCTTCAGCATCATGACGGAATAAAACAGCAGGTCGGATGCGGAATCCAGTTTTGAACCGAAAGTGCTTACTGTCTTTGTTGTGCGTGCTACAAAACCGTCCAGTACATCGGAAAGTCCGCACCAGATATGGACATACATGAAAGGTTTCGACAGGACTTCCAGAAAAATCAGCGCTATTGTAGCGGCGATCCTGCTGCCTGTAATCAGATTTGCCAGATTTCGAATAAACATACCAGATATGATTATACCAAATCTGTTTCAGAATGCATTCAAGAAACACTCATCAAAAGAGAAAAGAGTTCCGGTTCGTAAAATATGTTATATTTATAAACGGATATGATTTACAGTTCGGCTTTGGATGCGATAGGCAACACTCCCCTGATCAGACTCAACAGGATCTCAGAGGAGAATGCCGCACAGATCTATGTAAAATATGAAGCGGTCAATATCGGCGGTTCGATCAAGACCAGAACGGCTTTTAACATGATTGAAGACGCAGAGAAAAAGGGACTGCTGAATGAATACTCGGTTATCGTAGAATGTACTTCAGGAAACCAGGGCATCGCTCTGGCGATGATCGGTGCAGTCAAGGGCTACAGAGTCATCATCGTCATGCCGGATTCCGTATCGGTGGAGAGAAGGAAACTGATTGAACACTACGGTGCCCAGATCAGGCTGGTTCATGATGAAGGCAATATCGGCGAATGCATCGACAAGTGTCAGCGTATCGTTGCGAATACGGCAAAGGAAGATCCATACGTCTTTGTTCCGGGACAGTTCGACAATCCGGCCAATGTGGAAGCCCAGCATCAGACGGGTCTGGAAATCCTGAGAGATCTGGACAAGATCGACGGTTTCTGTTCCGGCATTGGCACGGGAGGTACGCTCACAGGAATCGGAGAAGTGCTGAAACAGCACAACCCCGATATGACGATCTGGGCGGTTGAACCGGAAGATGCGGCTATTCTGTCGGGACTTCCTATCGGCAGTCATATGCAGATGGGAATCGGAGACGGCGTCATTCCATCCATTCTGAATCAGAAGATTTATGATGAGATCTGTATCGTTACCGATGAAGAGGCCATTGTCCTAAGCAAGCGTCTGGCAAAGGAGGAAGGTCTGCTTTGCGGCATTTCTTCCGGAACCAATGTAGCGGCTGCCTTAAGACTTGCCAGAAAGCTGGGAAAAGGAAAGAATGTCGTTACCGTTCTTCCGGATACCGGAGAACGCTATTATTCCACGCCTCTGTTTGATTGATCATAAAACCGTCCTGCAGGACGGTTTTTTAGACTTTTCGTATTTCGGTGATAATCCAGTCGTCATGGACCAGATCGTATTCGCTGCCGCA
>JAFONG010000087.1 GCA_017418585.1 Erysipelotrichaceae bacterium
GATGCATCCAAGCTCAATGTAGAAGAAGCAAAGAAGATCCCTGGTGTTCTCAACATCGTCGTTCAGAACGGCGAACAGCAGTTCGTCATCGGCCAGGATGTAGCTTCACTTTACGAAGAAGTTACCAAGAACGATATCGCTGCAGCCGGAACCGTTGATGATCCGGACGCTTTGAAAGCTGATGCCAACGGCACCAAGAGCAACATCGTCGAGACGATCCTGTCATACATCGGCGGTACTTTCTCACCGATCATCCCGGTATTCATCGCCGGAGGTCTTACCGGTGCTGTCATCTCTTTATTACAGACATTCGGTGGTCTTGATCCTACAAGCGGTACTGTATTCGTACTTTCTGCTATCCAGCAGGCCATGCTGTATTTCTTGCCGATCTACATTGGTTTCTCATCTGCTACACGTCTTAAATCAAATCCATACCTCGGAGCTTTCCTTGGTGCGATCCTTGTCTATGTAACGCTTAACCGTGCAGAGATCCTCACTTTCGCAGGTATCCCTGTAGCAAACATCGGCTACAACGGCCAGATCTTCCCGGTCATCTTAGGCACACTGTTCATGTCAGTAGTCTACAGATTCCTGCAGAAGTATCTGCCAGTCGTTCTTAGAACTGTCCTGCTGCCTGTTCTGACAATGCTGATCGTTGTTCCGGTCACACTGATCGTCTTGGGTCCTATCGGCTACTGGGTTGGTACAGCGATCGCCAATGCTGTTCTGGCAATCTATCGCGCATTCCCGGCTCTGGCTGTCGCAATCATCGGCGCTACAACCGTATGGCTCGTCTTCTTCGGCATGAACAACGCAACTTATCCTGTTCTGTTCCTGCTGTTTGCTGAAGTTGGTTCAGACCCTCTGATCTGCACTGGTATGGCTCCTGCCAACGTTGCCGTAGGTGGCGCATGTCTGGCTTATGCTCTGCTGCAGAGCGACCCTGACAAGAGAGGTGTCGGTATCTCTTCCGGTATCACCGCTTTATCAGGAATCACAGAACCAGGCGTTTACGGTGTTCTGTTCCCTAACCGCTATCCTCTGATCGGTGCGATGGTCGGCGGCGGTGTCGGCGGATTCATTGCCGGTCTGTTTGGCTTGACTCAGTACGTAATTGCCAACCCTGGCTTCATCTCCTTTGCGGCTTACTTCAATCCGGATGGAACGATGGGCAACTTCTGGGGCATGATGGGCGTCATGGTACTGGCTGTCATTATCGGTTTTGCCGTAACATACGTCTTAGGCAAGAGACAGGAAAAGAAAGCATAATTCCTGTAACAGAGAATTTCACAAATATAAGGAAGCAGGCCATTCTGCTTCCTTCTTAAAATAAGGAACATTATTCTGATATATTTGAAGATATGGAAAAGACAGTAGACTTCTATTATGTAAGACACGGAAAGACACTGTTCAATGAACTGAGGCGCATGCAGGGATATTGTGATTCACCTTTGACTGAAAGAGGCATAGAAATAGCCAAGGAAGCCAGGGAAGAATTGAAAGATATCGATTTTGATAAAGCCTACTGTTCAACGAGTGAAAGATGTGTCGATACCGCATGGATCGTGCTGGAAGGAAGAGACATCCCCATCATCTATACCAAAGGCCTTAAGGAAATGAACTTCGGGACATATGAAGGCACAAGGATCGAAAATCATCTTCAGGAAATAGACGAAAGAAGATTCTCCAGCTTTGACTGGTCAGATGTCGGTGATGAAGATCGAAGGATGCTGGAAGGAAGAGTCAAAAAGACCTATCAGCAGATCTGCGAGGAAGCTGAAGATAACGACAAGATCCTGATCGTTTCTCATGGAGCGATCTTCCTGCATATGCTGGATTTTCTATTTGGTTTAGATATAAAGAAGTATATAGAACTGATCAAAAATGA
>JAFONG010000013.1 GCA_017418585.1 Erysipelotrichaceae bacterium
CCGACATTGACCCAGGATCTGGTTCTGCCCAAGGCCGTTTCATCTTCGTTGATCCCCGGATCGTATTCCGGATCTTCAACGTAGCACTTCCACTGCTCCTCACCTTCATAATCCATCGGGATGCCTCCCGCCAACATTGCCTGAGAAGCGTAGTTCTGACAGTTTCCGCCTTCATCCGTGAAGTTGTACCACTGCGGATTGCGGGAATGGCTGTACTGATCCAGATAGGCAACAGCAGCGTTGCGGTCGTACGTCTTAGAAACAGGTCTGTCGGAACTGTATGCGTTCTGTGAGGCTTTTCTCTGCAGTACTTCTTCGTGATATGTCAGCATGTCTTTGAGCTCGGAATAATAGTAGTCATAGACATCCTGCGGATCTCTTTCGTCGTCGTAGAAGGCCATGTAGTAGCCCTGAATCTTTTCCAGATCCTCTATCTTGTACTTTTTGTCTTCTTCCCTGATCACAAAACTGTTCTCGATCTCAAAAGCCTGCGATTCCAAGCCGTTCAGGAAGGCATAGGACATGTAGTCGTCCTCCAGCAGATCGACATAGTACAGTCCGTTTTCCTGCCTGTAATCGGAGATCTTCAGGTCATAATGGGCCCTTGTCAATGAGAAATCGAAGTCATACAGCTTTCTGACATCGATCATCAGACCGATGGATTTTTCCGATATCTCTTCCATTCTTTCATTGGAAAACAGATCCTTCATGTCCTGCATTTCCAGTTTGAAAACGGAAAGATAATAGGCATCCATGTAATCGGTGATAAGCTGAACGACTTCCTTCGGTACGCCGTACTCATCGTCGATTTTTCCAAGAAAACTGCTGGGAACAGTTATTGGTTCATCGATGTCAGGATCAGGATCCGGAACCGTTTCTTTCCTGCTGCGTTTCGTGATCAAAGCGCCGAAAAGCGTGCACAGCAGCATGCTTGAGAGAATCAGAATCATCACAACGCGGTCTTTCAGTTTCATCATTAACCATTATATAATGTTTCGAACGAAATATCCTGTATTCAAAACGGAAAAAGACAGGCTGTAAGGCCTGTCTTTTCGATTTTGGTTTCAGTTAATGATTATGCTTCTGTTTCTTCCTTAGCGGCTTCTACGACTTCTTCAGCGGCTTCCTCCGCCTTGCCGTCGAACAGATCGACAACGCCGTCTTTCAGGTTCATGGCAGTCTCTTTCGCATTCTCCGCTACTTCCTTGGCCTTCTCGGCAAATTCACCGGACTTGACGCTTTCGACTGTCTCGTTCAGTTTTTCTTTTGCCTTGTCGGCAAGCTCACCTGATTTCGCAGACTCAACCGTCTTGTTTACAGTGTCCATTGTCTTGTTGGCGAATTCCGTAACCTTCTCTTTTGCTTCACCTGACTTGACGCTTTCGACTGTCTTTTCCAGTTTTTCTTTAGCGACATCGAGAATGTCCTTGCCTTCTTCTTTTGCCTGTTTTTCCAGTTTAGAAACAGCTGCGGCAGCACCTGCAACAGCAGCGGCACCAAATAACTTACCTAAAAAACCACCTTTTCTTCTTGCCATATTATCAATCCTCCTTTTTGGTTTCTACATTAATAATAACAAAAAAACTACTGTTTTTATAAAAAACGAATTAAGATTTCTTTTTCAGTTCATTGAAAGCCGCCAGGTTTTCCTGATCGTAGCCAAGACGTACGGATTCGTTCTTTTCCCGGATGAATCCAAGGATCTCGTCGTGGTCCTGACCGGTGGCAGCTGAACGTTTCTTGCCGAAAGTATTGCCGTTTCCGCACATGATTCTGGCACCGTCCCTGGTAACGATGTTCAGATAGTTGTAGTCGGAAATGCCGTTGGTACGGTGTTTTGTAACATATGCCCAGAAGATATCGGAATATCTGACTGCCGAAATGCCGTTTCTGACGCTTACCAGGTAGTCGTCGGTCAGATAGAGTTTCAGGTTCTCATAATACTTCGTGGTGTCCGCTTCGATCTGAGAAAGGATCTGATTGTTTCCGATTCCGGATGTATCTTCCAGTACTTTAAAGCTCTTCTTGTCTGAAAGTCCTGTCAGAAGAAGGATCAGACCGAAGAGTCCAGTCAGGAACGCCCCCATCAGATACATGGATGAAGTCTTGAAGAAACCGCCGATGCCCGTGACCTTCGCTTCTTTCTCTACTGCCAGATAGACATCGCCGAAGACGTCATAGAAATTGTTGTAGTTGACATATTCCTGTTCCAGTTCGTCATTCAGTGTTTTGATCGCATAAGACTTCGCCTCTTCCGGAATCTCTTCCGTAAAGCCCCAGAAACGGTATGAAGCCGTGTCGTCGGTAAATCTCTTTTCGAAGTAGTCGTAGTCCTTTTCCTTGATCGACATGATATAGAACAGATCTTCATCCCAGGCGATGTAGTATCCCAGATCGTCTCCGTAGGTCGCAAACTGCATGTATCCCTGAATATCGGCATAGGCGATCTGTCCTGTTTTTTCCGTATCGCGGATGATGACGTCGTTAAGATGAACGGTATTCTTCTTCAGATCGGAAAAATGGATCGCTCCCGCAAGCAGCAGACATGCGGTCAGCACACAAAGAATGAATCCGGCAATGATCTTGGTCCTGCATTTCCTGTATTCGCTGTTAATGATCTTGTTATTGGAAAACATAAAAGTACCCCCTAATAAGAATTCTATCATTTATGGAATGAATATACATCATATTCCGTGTTTTCCATACAGCCTGTAAATCAGCCGGAAAAACGAGGACAGTCTGTCTTTTAATCCGACTTTCTTCATGTATTCTTCGTCGGACTGTTTCGGCAGAATAACGGTTTTCCCTTCCGCACCGTGTTTTATCAGCGTATTCTCGATGTCCTCAATGCTGTTTTTAAAACGTCTGTTCGGCAAGGAATAAGAAAGGATCTCCAGGACTTCCGCAACAAAGCTCATGCAGTTGTAGGCGTTTTCTCTTCTGTGTCCATGAATCAGCGGCATCAGGACCATGTCCATGACATCGAAAGGACAGTCCTTGACCTGATCCATGAACGCTTCGATCTTTGTCTTTTCTTCATCCGTGATTTTCAGCGTATAGATCCTGACCTCGACTTCCTCATATGCGAAGTAGGCAAGTTTTTCATCCGTGAATCCGGCATCAAAAGGATCGTGCAGCTTCCTTCTGGAAAAAGAATGATAGGTTTCTCCGTCAAAACTGATCGTTACGTGCGTATAGGGATAAGGCATCACAAGTCTGCCGATCTTTCCGATCGTACTGTTTGATTTTTCAAACAGGATGTACAAGTCAGGCATTTTCTTTTCTCCTTTTAAGGATATTGCCGATAAAGGAACGAATATACGCACCGTAATCGATGAAGTCGTAGACTCCTTCTCTTCTTCCTTTCAGAAACAGGCGGATCAAGAGAATATAGTAATGGAAATACCACATTCTGACGCTTAAGTATTCCGGTCTGCATACCAGATGCAGATAATCGAAATCGGAAGGATCGTCGCTAATATACTCTTCTTCTGTTTCTAAACCGAGCTCCGGCGTGTAGATCGATACGGCAACGTGCCTCAGACGGTGCTTCTTAATGTAGGCATAAAGATCGCGGAAGTCTTTGCCGCGAAAATCAAGTCCCAGAATGAACATCGCCATAAGCCTTACCTGATGTTTCTGACATATTTCGATGCACTTCTCGTTGTTTTCTACGGTATTGCGTTTATTGTAGGAGAGCAGTTTCTCGTCTCTGATGTCCTCCAGTCCGACCAGCAGATATACCAGTCCGATCTGTTTGAATTCCGAAACGATATCCTCGTGTTCAGCTATAAAATCAGCGCGTCCGTAACAGATGTAGTTTCTTCTGATTTTCCTCTTCCTGATCTCTTCGATAAACCGTCTTAGATAATGCTCGTCATAAAGGAAATCATCATCCACGAGATAGACGTTTTCATTGTCGTTCTGTTCTATTTCATCCACCAGATCCAGGACATCTCTTCGGGAATAGATTCCCCGGTTCATACGGTTCCGCAGACAGAAACGGCAGCGGTACGGACAGGAGAAACTGCTGCGTATCCACATGGCATGTTTCATGTCAAGATACTGGTAACGGTCCGGATGTGCATAGAAGTACTCCCTGTTTGGCCATGGCAACGAGTTGATATCGGTAGACATGGCTTCGTTTCTGACCCATTTGCCGTTTTCCCTGTAAGAAAGATTCGGGACGTCTCTATCCCCTTCGATGATCGCCGGAAGATCCGTGTAATTGTATCCGCTCAATACCAGATCCGTCTCATCGATAAACAGCCTCTCCCCGCACATCTGGGCATGGATACCTCCGACTATGGTCAACCCGTTGAACCTCTGTTTAAAGGCTCTGACATATTCCAGCAGAAAGCTCTCCTGAAAACACCTGCATTCTCCATAAAAGACGTCGAAGTCTTTATCTAAGATGTATTCCTGAAAAGACAGGCTTTCAACCTGTTTGTCAAAAACGCTTACGCTGTAACCGTCATCTTCCAGAATTCTTTGGATCCATTCCAGTTCCAGACATTCATTTTCAATGACACCCTGAAAATCGTATTTGCTTCGGGATTCTTCAGGACGGACAAGCAGAACTCTAGACATTTCCGTTTTCCTTTAACAGCTTCTCTATGCTCCGGTAAAGACGCTCGTTGGCGACTGGAACATCGGTTTCATCGATCTTTATCGGATCACCGAATACGATCTTGAGATCTTTCGACCAAAACCCGTATTCTCCTACGATACAGTAAGGGAGTATCCTGGTTCCTGTTTCCATTGTCAGACGGACAGCACCCGTTTTAAACGGCAGCAGTATCTTCCCGGTATAGTTTCTTTCCGCTTCCGGTGAGATGTTGATGATCTCGCCGTTCAGCAGCGTTTCCTTGGCCTTGGCATACGCATCGGGATTCTTTGGCGCATCCAGATAGACGGGTATTGCTCCGATCCCGTAAAAGAAAAAGCCGAAAAAACCTTCAAAAAGCTCGCTTTTCGCCAACGTGTGAACCGTACGCTTCGTACAGATGTCTACCAGCAGTGGGTCAAAGGCGTGCTTATGATTTCCGGCAAGAATAACGGGTCCATCCTTTGGTATTCTATCGGCATTGACGGTCCGCGGATGAAAGTACAGTTTAAAAAGCGGTGTAAATACGAATCTAAAGAACTGATATATGCCGTTTCCAAACATCATTCTTATTTTATATAAATCGTTCCCGTTCAGCAATAAACAAAAAGCGGTCCTGTGGCGCAGGGTCGCTTTGTTTCATGCCTTTTTATTCCGTCGTTTAATGACTGTTCGTTTTTATCATCTATCATTCTTCAATGTTTCATAAAGTGATTTTTCACGTAGTTGGCGTTCTTGTCATAACCGCGTTCCGGGTACTTTTCATGCAGTCTACGATAAAGATCATAAGCCTTGGATGCGGCTTCAGAATTCCCTTTTTCGCCGTCCCGATAATATTTCAGAGCCACCAGCGAATCGACATACCGGATATTGTCGGCATAAAAGGCAGCGGCTTTTTCGTCGCCTCTTTTTTCTGCATAATTCATCAGATTCTGATAATAGGTTTTCAGCTGTTTTTCTACATTCAGAATACCGATCTTTTCTTTCAGCGAGTTCTCGATTTCTGCAGCAGAGCGAATCTCCTTCTCTGCCGTAGCATAATCCTGTTTCTTTTCGGCCACCGAAGCAAGAAGATCATGGGCAAAAGCCAGGATCCGGGACGAATTGATGCTTCCTTGTTCACGGTATTCCTTTTCGGCTATAGTCAGAAATTCATCGGCAGCCTTACCGGCGGCATAAGCATTGTTTAATCCGAGATAGGCCTGTATCAGGGTCTTGTATATCTTGAATGTGTAAGAACCGCGGGCAAATTCCCCGTGTTGCTTCGCAACTCCTTCCACAAAAAGCAAGCCTTCCCGGCACTTTCTTTCAGCCATTCTGAGGTTTTCTTCCGAAGTCTTATCAATCATCAGAAACGCCTCACTGCAATCCCCGTAAAGTCTAACTAAAGTTCTGGCAAAGTTCGGGTATTTTACCGGATCGCTTGAAAAGACTCTCCTGATCAGCGGTACTGCTTTTTCATAAGAATTGATTGCTTCGCTCCAGTTTTTTTCCTTGACCGCGATATCGCCCCGGATGATAAGACCCGTGCCTTCCCAGATATATCTGAGCAAATCCGTCTGATAGGTATTCTGCCTCTTTTCTTTTTCGATTTCACTTAATTCGGCAATGAAATCGTCTGCTGTTTCAAGCATCCTGTCAAGAAAAGCCCTGGCAAGAGACAGTTCATTCTGCCGCACGGAGATTTCAGCAGCATACTGGAAAGTTTCGGCCAAAGCGATCTTTTCGCGATTTGTCTTGCCATTTATATTCGAAACCATCATATCTTTCAGCAGTTTCCAGCAGCGTTCATACTTCAGAAGATCAGCCCAGCGTAGAGCGGCTGCATTGACGGCCCTGATATAACGATACCGAAGATCTTCATCATCAGTGCCCTCTGTCAGTTTTCTTTCCAGTAAAACGGCGTATTTCTCCTGATAGAGTGCACTTTGTTCATAATCTCGGTCAACGCCTTGTCCTTTTTCATACATGGACACAAGTTTTTTATAAGCTTCTTCGACTCCGCCCTCAGCGGCAGCGGTGATCAGAATTCTTGCTTTTTCATGGTCGGTCTCCATATCGATACCGGAAAGGTATGCAAGCCCGATAAAAAACATATGCCGAGGATCATCATTGCCTTTTACATCCAGAGCTTCCTTGATCAGCCTTCCGATCAGATCCGTTTCTTTCTCGGTTCTGATAGGTTCAGGTATCCCCGGATAATTCTCTGTCAAGGATTTTCTATCTGTTTCTGCAGCTTCTATCGGAAGGATCTTTTTCTCTGACTTGATTGCCATCGGATATTCCGTGGTCATGACATAGTTCGGTTTTTCCAGTAAACTCGGCGTTACGACCATCGCAAACAGATCGCTTTTATCAAAAGCATCTCTGATCGATTCGTTGAAATCCTCTCCCGGAGTCAGAAATTCATCGTACCAGATGGCGATATCGCGGGTGAGAGGATCTCTATGGATAAGCCGCATTACTTCCTGGGCATAACGTCTATCCTTTTTCCGGTAACTCAGGAAGATGTAGGCTGCAAAAGCCTTTCTGATCTTTTCCAGCATTTCATCTTTCAGTAAAACGGCATCCAGGAAGAGTTTCAGCTTATCCTTATATGGTAGAGCCGTCGGATCCGGATCATGTTTATTCAGGATCTGCAGATTTCCGCAGACCTCATTAAAAAGAAACTCCAGTCCCTGTTCTTCCAGTATGGGCAGAACCGGTATATTCTCTTTGATCGCAAAATCCAGCTCCATACGGGCATCATTTTCCGCCTTTAGAAAACCGCTCGTAACAGGCACCACAAACAAAGACATTCCGGAAAGATCCGCAAGATAGTCCTTCCTTTCTTCGACATCCAGACCCGTAATACTTTCTTCCCGATACCAGACGGAAATACTGTCCTGCAATTCAAAAAGATCAGAGCATATCTCTTCAAAGTACTTTTCTCTGTCGTTTTCTGTCGAACAGAAGAAAACCTTCTGAAGATCCTTCAGTATGGCCGGACTTCTTTTTGTGTACTTCAAACTCGGTTTCATCTTATCTTGTATTTTATCGTATCTTTTATGCTGTTATTTAACACTATCATATCAGCCAAACGGCAGTAAGTTTCAATCAATGCTCCGCTCTGCGTGAAAAATCTATCTGACTTATGGGTTTTGCAGATTAAACGCAGGTAAATATAAAAAGACGGATGTCCGCATAATGAACATCTGTCTTGTTTTATTTACCTGCGTTTAATCCGCAAAACCTATAAGTCAGATAGGTTTTTCACGCAGAGCGGAGCATTGATTGAAACTTGCTGAGGTTTGACTGATATGATAGTGTTAAATAACAGCATAAAAGATACGATAAAATACAAGATAAGATGA
>JAFONG010000088.1 GCA_017418585.1 Erysipelotrichaceae bacterium
ATCGGCACGATAAAGCCGGATCCGATAATGCCGATATTGATCATGTTATTTATCCTCCTGATATTTCAGACCTGCCGAAGCGATGGCCTTGTCCAGTACCTTGGCTACGATCAGCGTCTGTCTGTTGTATTCTTCAGCTTTTATGTAATCCCTGTTCTTGTACATTCTGGCGAATTCTTTCAGTTCATGAGACCAGGAACTGAATTCATCCTTCTCTTTCTGCTCGAAGTGCTGCTCCCTGCCGTCGTTCATCTTCAACGTAAAATCGGCACAGCGGCTGCAGGTCGTATTGTTGCGCAGATAACCGGCATCTCCTTCGATCAGACCGTAGCATTCGCTCTTGCAGTCTTTTGCCGCAAGCAGGGTCGCCTTGAATGTTCCGTAGTCCAGGATCAGGACGCCGGAAGTATCAACGCCTCTTTCGATGTTGGCGAAATACTGCACATCCTTAGGCAGGCCGAAGATACCTGTGACGTAATGGATGTTGTATACATTCAGATCCAGAAGGGCTCCGCCTGCAAGCTTCCTGTTGAAAACCGGAAGGATCTCTCCCTGCTTGAAACGGTCGTAGCGTCTGGAGTATTGCGAGAAGTTGCACATGACGATCTTGATCTCTCCCAGCTGCTTTACCAGCTTCTTCGCCTTGTGGTAATTCGGATTGTGCTGGGTGGTGATCGCTTCAAAGATGAACAGTCCGTGTTTCTTCGCATAGTCGATCAGTTTCTTCGCATCCTTGTAGAAGACGGTAAACGGCTTCTCCAGGATCACGTGCTTGCCATGCTTCAAGGCCTTCATCGCATACTCGTAATGCAGTGCATTGGGCAATGCGATGTAGATGACATCGATCTTCTCATCGCTTAAGATCTCTTCCAGATCCGTCGTATAGTAGTCGAACTCATCCTTGAAGTTCAGAAGTTTCGCTTCATGTCTTCCCCAGATTGCTCTAAGATGATAGTCTCTGATCTTTTTGGAACTCTCGATGAAAACAGGAACGATGAAACCGGATCCGACGATTCCTATGTTGATCATATGCTTCTCCTCTCCCGATATCTCTTGTCTGATTTCATTATACTATAGGATACGGATGGTATAATATTTCTGTATGCAAGAGAAAACGAATCATGAAATGCCTGAAGTACGGATCAAAGCGGTCTTTCTCGACTTTGACGGAACGGTCTATTCGCATGTAACGGAAGGCATTCCCGGATCGACGATAGAAGCGATCAGGAAGCTGAAGGAAAAAGGGATACTGGTGTTTCTCTGTTCCGGGAGAGCGCTTCCGGAGATGGATGATTTTGATATCAGCGAACTGGATCCTGACGGAATGATTCTGACCAACGGCCTGATGGCTGTCGATAGAGAGAAACAGATCATCTATGATCTGCCTTGCGAAGGGAAACTGAAAGAGAGACTGATCAGGATATTCAACGAGAAGAAGATCCCTGTCTACTTCTCTACCTTGGATCAGATGTTTATCAACTTCGTCAGTGACATCGTCCATCACGTACAGGACGCGGTATCTTCCGGGATACCCCCCGTCAAGGAATACGAAGGCGAGACTTTCTATATGGCTTCCGCTTTCATAGACAATGAAGAAAGCTATCATGAGATGATGTCGCTGAAGGATATTGCGGAGATCACCTACTGGCACGAAGGAGCCGTGGATATCGTACCAAAGGGCATATCGAAACCGCATGGAATCGATAGAGTGCTGAAGAAGTATTCAATTCCGTTAGAGGCTTCTCTGGCCATCGGAGACGGGGAAAACGATGCGGACATGCTGAGACACTGCGCAATCGGAATCGCCATGGGAAACAGCTGTAAAGAGGCCAAGGAAGCAGCCGACTATGTCACGGAAGACATCGATGCAAACGGCATCTGGCTGGCATTGAAACACTATGAAATCATTTAAGGAGATGGACAATGAAGTATTCATTCAGGAAAATCAGTATTGAATCGCCTTTTCCAACCAGGCAATGCGGTCATTCCTGTCAGACGGAAAAGCTGTTTACCTATCATGATCCTTTGTATGCCAGAGTCACGGCATTTCAGGACGAAGAAAACTGGATCATCCACTATTCCATGGACCTGCTGGCGTTCGATCTGAAACACCGCAACGAACTGGAAAAACAGCTGAAAGAATTCTATCAGAACGAAAGGATCCATGTGCTGACCAGTACAACGCATACGCATTATGCCAACGACGTCAGGGATCCGGAATATGTCGATTATCTGATGAAAGTTCTTTATGAACAGACGGTCACGATGGAGTATGAAGAGATCGGCGATGTTACGGCTTCCTTCCAGAAGATCCATTCGACTGCCGTTGGCAAGTCCAGAATCTCCGGTTATGAACTGAACAACGAATACCTGTCGCTGATCCGTTTCTATAAAGGACAGGACAACTTTCTGAGTATCGTCTACTACAACTGTCATCCGACAATACTGAAAGCCGATACGCCTTACTTCTCCAGCGAATATCCGGGCTATGTCCTGAAGAAACTGGAAGACAGCCATCCGCATACCGACTTTAGCTTCCTGCAGGGTGCGGCGGGCGATATTTCATCGCGCTTCGTGAGAGACGGACAGGACTATGAAGCGGTGTCAAAGCTGGGGGATGCCCTCTATGGACAGATCCAGGATCTTTATCAGGAAAACGCAGAAAGAGTTCCATTAAAGATCGGCTACAAGGCTGTCCCAATCGAATACAGACATGAATTTACCCCGATCGATCTTTCCAGGATCAGAAGCGATCTGAGTGAAAGAGAAATGGAAACGATCAGACTGGGGCAGATCGAAAGAGCGAAGCTGGAACAGTCCAGCAATATGATCTTCGGTAAGCTGATTGAAGAAGCGCTGATCGTCGCTCTGGATCTGGGATGTGTCAGGCTAGTCTTCTTCCCGAACGAGATCTTCTCCTGGTATATGAACTTCCTGAAGGAAGGCAACGAACTCCTGGTGAGCTATTCCAACGGATACGGGCCTTATGTCCTGCCGCCCGATTTCGAATACATCACCTACGAGATGTTTACCGATACGCTGACCAGAGAAACAAAGGAGAAACTGATCGACATCCTGAAAACAATTTAAAAACATCCTGCGAAGGATGTTTTATTTTTTCAGAAATCTATCTTTGATAGAATGAATTGCTTCCGGTATGGACGGCTGCGATTCCTTGTTCTGTTTTATTCTGATATGGTTATACTCTTTTTCATTAATCAGCGGATACAGTGTTCTGTAGGCTTTACCTGTTTCAAAGGTACTCTTGACGATCTTAGATCCGTCGTTCAGTTCGAATTCCAAAAAGTCCTGTCCGTCTTTGCTGTTTGTTCTCCAGACGGAAATATCCCCAAACGGAAGAAACAGTGCATGTTTTGCATCCGTTCCCTCATAAAACATGATTCCCTGATCAAAGACATCCATAACTTTGTAATCCTTGACTTTTAAGAAAACGGCGGCAGCAAGAGCGATCATCAGGAATCCCAACAATCTGGAATAAAGACTGTCAGGGATCAGCAAAGCAAAACCCATGGCAGCAACTACTACAGGAGCTGTCTTCGGCTTGAACCCTATCGCCTTGATAAATCTGCCCTGCGTCTTGACTTCTTCAACAGGCAGATATTCCATTGTCTCTTTCTTTTCCATATGTTCATCATAGCATAAAAAAGGTCAGATGACTCTGACCGTTTATTTTGTTTGTATTCCGGATTACAGACCGTTCTTGGAAAGCAGATCCAGGAAGTTTTCTGTTTCGTTCATCGTCGTCAGTCTGCTGTTCAGGACACCGCCTCTCATCTCGGCGATCTTGCGGTAAACCTTCGCATCGTCTTCGGTAACGGCGATGGACTTCGTAACCATCTTGTATGTCGTGCCCTGAATCGGAGCGGCATTGCCTACATTGACTTCCTGTACTTCCAGACCGGATTCCAGGATAGCTAAAGCGTCGGAAGGGAACTTGCAGATGACGAACATTGTCTCATCCGGATGTTCTTGCGCATATTTGATGGTTTCATCAATGCTGAATACATACACGGTATTGCCTCTGGCAGCCATCGGCAGAGCCATTTTCTGGATCGGATCGGCCGCTACTTTGTCGTTGCATACGATGATCTTATCAGCACCGATCGAATTCATCCAGGTAACTGCGACCTGACCGTGGATCAGTCTATTATCGATTCTTAAGTGTTTAATCATGAACCATACCTCCACTTTCATTATATTCTTAGTTAAGCGTTTACATCAAGAGAACATGAGTCGTTTTCGCATCATTCATCCTGAAGATCTATCGACAGATGAACCGTCTCAGGATCGCAGATCTTTCCATCGACACACAGTCTGACTCTCGGATCTTTGTTCAGCAGTTCGACCTGCATCTTTCCGTCTACAAACGACAGATCATATTCACAGCCGTCTCTCTCTATCCAGAAGTCCCCATAGGAGATGTAGTCCGTTATGAGCGCTCCTTTTGATCGGGCATAATCCACCATCTGCGGATAGATTTCTTTCGCGTACAGTCCGAAATACTGCGGATGACAGAAGAAGAGAAGCGGAAGATCCTGTTTCAGCTTCTTGTCGATCAGAAGTTTGTAGGCATTGAGGATCTGTTCACCGCTCGGCTTGTCCAGCCCCAGTTCTTCGTTTCTCAGCATCCATCTGCAGACATTGAAACCGTCGCACGGGATCTGCAAAGGGACTTCCTGTTTTCCGTCGTTCATAGGATAGTACGGATAGTCGTCTATCGCATAGCCGAAGTCCCGGCTGTGACGGAAGCCTTTGTCCTTCAGAGCTCTTCCCAGATTCTGACAGTACATGCCTCTAGGGGAAGCAAAGCTTTTTTCAAAAGGTATTCCCAGAGACTTCATCCATTCTTCATGTTCCTCGATGTCTCTGATGTTGTCTTCATAGGAATCGTGGGCATTATGCAGGGCGGCATGCGAAGCGATCAGGTTGGTTTCCGAAATCCTTCTCAGTTTTTCTTTCAGGTCAGGATCGTCTTCACAAAGCTGCTTGTTGATGTAGAACAGGAATTTCGTATCGGTCTTTTGGGATACTTCGATCAGGTCCTCGACCCCCTGAGAGAGCAGTCCGTCCCCGTCGATGCTGTAGGCGAAAACGCTTTTAACTCCATCGGGAAAATACCACAGGGAGACATAAGGATATCCTGCCTCATGCATGGCTTCCATCAGAACTGTTTTCAGGGCTCTGCCGACTTTCTGTTTGTCGACCGAAGAGATCCTTTCGTCAAAATCCAGCGCTTCACTGGTGTTTCTCAGCGTACTTCCTTCGTAAGTCAGGATCTCGCTGAGAGAAATGCCCGAATAGATGATGCTTCCTTTTCCATATGATTTATACAGATATACGGGATAGAAACCCGGACGATGCTTTCCTTTGATCGTCCTGAATTCATGAAGCGTCAGTTCCCCTTTACCCTGACCGGCAAAAACCGAAATGCCGCTGGAGATCCTTGCCCTTCCGGCATTGCAGAAACTAAGATCGATCCATTCGATTCCCGCTTTGCAAAGATATCCCGCATCAAAATCGAAAGTCCGGCTGTCTGCTCCGCTGACAAGAGCAATACCTCCCTGCCTGACATATTCATATGCCCATTGAGGAAACACACTTTCAAAACAGGTAACGGCTGCATCGCTTCTTTCGGCTGAAACCCTGTAGATCGTTTTTTCCTGTCTTAACAGCTGTTCAAAACCGCCGCTGTAGGGACCTCTTTCCGGTTTATAGATGGCGAAATAGGGATTCATCTTGTCTTCCTCCTATGGCATTTCTTCTTCGTATTCAAATTATAGCATGCATGAAAAAAACGCAGATCATAAGACCTGCGTTTTTTTTGGTTTTTAGCTATGGATTATGCCATCCAGCCAAGAGCACCTAAGACGAAACCGACTACGAATAACAGAAGGATGAGTGTTAACGGAGACATCTTTCTGTATTTAATCAGGTAGTAGCATCCGAAGGTGATTCCGATAGGAACAAGGTATGGGAAGATTGCATCTAAAGCCTGCTGTAAAGTCTTGGCCTGAGAAACAACTTCACCGTCGATAACCAGGTC
>JAFONG010000089.1 GCA_017418585.1 Erysipelotrichaceae bacterium
GGAAAGACCCTGATCGACGAATACAAGGATGAAGTGAAATACTGGGTCACTTTCAATGAAGTCAACTGGTCTGTCGTTACGCCTTATGGTGCGACAGGCGTATTCACTGAACTGTCCAAGAAAGACCGTCTGAGCTGCATGCATCAGGCTCTGCACCACGAACTGATCGCCAACGCTCTGCTGGTGAAATACTGCCATCAGGTATCGCCGGATGCGAAGATCGGCGTGATGGTCGGAAAGTTCGAGATCTATCCGCTGACACCGAATCCGCTGGACGTAGCCAACGCCTACAAGGAAGCAAGACTGAATACATTCTATTTCGATGTCGCCGTCAGGGGATTCTATCCTGCCTATATGAAGAAGTACTATCGGGATTACAACATCAGCATCGACTGGTATGAAAACTATGAAGAGATTCTGAAAGGCGATTCCATCGACTTCCTGGCGATCTCCTACTACAATTCCAACGTCATCACGGCTGATATCGACAGTGCCAAGTCAAAGGATAATATCCTGGTATCACCGGACAATCCGTATCTGAAAAAGACCGACTGGGGAGGACTGATCGATCCAATCGGATTTACGATTACTCTGGAAGAACTCTACGACAAGTATCAGAAACCGATCTTTGTCGTTGAAAACGGATTGGGCGCCTTTGACGAATTCAAGGACGGGAAAGTCCATGACGACTACCGAATCGCTTTCCACCGGGAACATGTCAAGGCGATGCAGAAGGCGATCGACGACGGTGTTGAAGTGCTGGGCTACACAACCTGGGGCATCGTCGATCTGGTATCGGCTTCCGGAGGTCAGATGTGCAAGCGTTACGGTTTCATCTATGTTGATGCTGACGACGACGGCAACGGTTCCTACGACAGATACAGGAAGGATTCCTTCTACTGGTATCAGAAGTGTATCGCTTCGGACGGAACGGATCTGGATTAAATGAATAAAAAAAGCGTCTTTATCGAAAGTGAGGTGAACCCTCAAAGTTGGACTTAATAATTCAATTATAGCTTAGATAAGGATTGCTGCCTGTAAGCCAGAGGCGACAGTCCTTTTCTTTTGATGTTTATTCTTTCGGTGTTGTAGTATATTATGTATTCCTCCATGGCTTTCTTAAGTTCTTTCAGGGAAGAGAATTCATACCCGTAATACATCTCGTTCTTCATGATTCCGAAGAAGTTTTCCATTAAGGAGTTGTCCATACAGTTGCCTTTCCTTGAAAAGGACTGAAGGATGCCCTTATCCTGTAACCACTTCTGATAGAGTTTCATCTGGTATTGCCAGCCCTGATCGGAATGGAAGATGAGTCCTTCCAGATCGGGATACCTATCAAAAGCTTCATCGATCATTCTCTTTGTCTGGGCGAAATCAGGGCTTGCTGAGATGTCATAGGAAATGATGGATCCATCATACATATCCATGATCGGCGACAGATACAGCTTGCCTCCCGTCACCTTGAACTCCGAGACATCGGTGGTCCATTTCTCGTTGGGCCTGATGGTACTGAAATCTCTTTTGTATGCCGTCCTGTGCTTTTCTTCATCGACTTCCTTGTGAAGCAGGAGATTCTCCTTGTGTTCGCCGTTGTCTCCCCTGTAGGAATGATACCTGCTTCTGGGCTGCTTTCCGAACAGGCCGTTTTCAGACATGATCCGCTGTATCCTCTTGTGGTTGATGCCTTTGAGTTCATCGACGGCCAGGATGATCCTTCTGTAGCCGTATCTTGACTTATGGTGTTCGAATACAGGAAGGATGAAGGCCAGGATACGGTCGTCCTCTTCCTTGGCCTTGTTTACGGCGTTCAGATGTTTTTGTGAATGATAGTAGGAATAGGTGGACTTTGAAAGGCCGGATACTCTTAAAAGAACCTTCAAGGAGTATCTTTGCCTCAGTTCATCGATCACAGTTACTTTTTCTTCTGCTCTCGGGCCTTTCTTTCCTGAACCAAGGCTCTCAGTTTTTTTAGGTATTCGTTCTCCGCTCTTACATATTGGAGTTCCTCAAGAAGTTCTTCCCTTGTCTTGTCGGAATCTTTCTTCTTTGCGGAACCGGCTTTCTTGTTCTCCATGGGCTTTCTTCTTCCTCTTTTTAATGATTTTAACCCATCGATACCGGATTCGGTATATATCCCGTGCCATTTGGTCAATGCATCTGAACCGATGCCGGCAGAACAGGCGACAGAGTAATATGATTCCCCATTCTCAACCCTTCTGATCAGTTCAAGTCTCTGATCGATATCCAGAGTAGGCTTTCCGTGTCCAAGACCTGCTTCACCCAGGGAATCGTAGATTATAGACCATTTTCTTATCTGCGACATAAAACGGTCTCTGTTTTTAAAACCCGGCGGAGTTTGAATATAAACACCTTCCTTCCGTTTCCTGATACATTCCAGTTTAAATTCCTTTGAATACTTCATAAATAAAAAAGTGAACCTCCTTTAAGTTGGTCCAACTTTAGGGGTTCACTTCA
>JAFONG010000014.1 GCA_017418585.1 Erysipelotrichaceae bacterium
CCTTTCGATACGGGATAATAGACAGACATTACGACATCTCTGTCTTCTTCATTCATAAAGCCGGTAATATGTTCCAGATCCTTGGCTGTAACGGCCAAAGGCGTTTCTTCCAGTATTCCTCCGTACTGAATACCGTTGGTAACGATCTGCGACATATAGTCAGGCAGCGTCAGTTCTGTCTGAACCTGTACGAAAGTCAGGACAACAATAGCCAGTACGATCAGAACATACGGTTTCAGATATCTAAAAATCAGTTTCATCTTTCCCCTTCCTTTCTGATATTTTCTTTGATCTTATCCAGTACACGATAAAAAGATTCAAGCTCCCTTGCATCTATATCTTTCATGATATTTTCATTCAGTTCAGCGATCCTGTTTTCGAAGTTCTGCTTGAATTCCAGCATCTGCTCGGTCAGACGGATAAAGTTCACCCTTCTGTCTTCTTGAGACTGAATTCTTGTAACCATTCCTTTTTCCACCAGGGAATCGATCGCTCCGGTAATCGAGGCTTTCTTCAGATTCGTCTCGATTTCCAGGTCTCTCTGGCAGACATTCTCATCCGCATGTTTCAGAAGATAATGAATGATCTGAAACTGGGTGAGATTCATGATCTTCCTTGGATCATGACCGTCAGAGATGTATCTCCCGATCAGCTTGTCGATATCTCTGATTTCCTTAACCACGCGTCTTTCCATAGATACTCCCAATAATTAGTTCGTTAACTAACTATTAAATTATAACGCTTTTAAGATGGATGTCAATTACTGAAAAAGGGCATTTCCGCCCTTCTTTATTCTTCTGCGATCAGTACGGCTATGAAGACCAGGATACATCCGAAGATCTCTCTGCCGTTCATCGTCTGATGCAGCAGCAGCCATCCCCCGGCAGCCCCGAAAACCGATTCCAGCGACATGATCAGGGAAGCCAGTGAAGGCCCTACGTCTTTCTGATAGATGATCTGGATGCACTGTGCCATCCCTCCGGATATGAAAGTCAGATAAAGGATCGGCAGTATTGACCGGCTGATCTGGACCATGGCGGGCTTCTCTACCAGAACCGTCACGATTGCGGAGAAAAAGGCTATGGTCATCTGGGAAACAAAGGCCAGATGGATACTGTCGCACTCCTGAGAAAAGACGTCGATGCAGATGATCTGCAAGGCAAAGAAGAAAGATCCGATGAGCAGGAACAGATCGCCGATGTTCAGTGAAACCTTACCGGAAAGACAAAGGAAATACAGACCCGCCAGAGCGATCCCAACCGCAGTCAGCATCTTCACTCCCGGCCTTTTGCCCCGGAAAGATTCGATCAGCGGAACAAAGACGATATAAAGCGCAGTAATGAAAGAAGCCTTGCTGACGGTAGACAGTTCCATGCCTCTTTGCTGAAGGATGCATCCGATGAATGCGGCAATGCCGATCAAAATGCCTCCGATCAGTTCCTTCCTCCTGATTTGTTTCTTTCTTTTGATCAGTAAAGGAAGTAGGATCAGCCCGCCTATTCCTTTGAAGAAAACGATCGTAAAGGTCTGCAGCTGATCGGCAGAGATGGTCTGTATCGTATAACCCAGTCCCCAGCTTAGTGTCGCAAGCAGGATGAGGATGCTGGCAAATAGTTTCCGGTTTTTCATGATTCAATGTTAACACATCGGGCAAATAAAAATCTGCCGTTCCATACGGCAGATTCGGTTTCTCTGGCGGAGACGGTGGGATTCGAACCCACGGACCGCTTCTGGCGATCAAACGATTTCGAGTCGTTCCCGTTATGACCACTTCGATACGTCTCCATGTTTCAATTATAGCATTATCCTAAGAAGATTCCCCGACATGAATCGGGGAATCTATTGTGTTTCTTATTTCTTTAACATTCTGTAAAGATAGATAACGATGCATGCACCTAAGGTGGAAATGATTGCCTGACCGATGATGTTGTGCGCACCGATGCCGATCAGAGAGAATGCCAGTCCGCCTACAAGACCACCGGCCAGTCCCAGCAGTACATACTGATACCAAGGTCCTTTCATTCCCATTAAAGATGAGCCGAGATATCCGGCTAAAGCACTAAACAGTAAACCGATTAATAATCCCATATAAAAATACCTCCTTTATATGTACAGAAACAATTATAGCATTATTCGCTTGGAAAACTACAAGAGTCCCTGTGCGGTAAGAGCGTCCTTGACTTTGGCTTTCAGTTCATCGCTGATCTCGATGTACGGGCTTCTGGAAATGCCTGCATCGACTCCCCGCATCTGCAGGATCGCATGCATGACCGGGACAGAAGGAGCCAGTTTGGTGATGTTTCTTAACTGAATGACTCTTCTTTGCAACTCAATGGCCTTGTCTTTGTTTCCCGCCAGATAGGCTTCATACATCTCTTCCAGCAGTTCCGGATAGATGTTTCCCAGACCGCAGACACAGCCTCTGGCTCCGGCATCGAATGCGCCGCAGAAAATCGCTTCCGTTCCGACAATGACATTAAAGTCGGGATATTCTTTCACAGCATCCTGAAAATTATAGAAGCTTACCAGATCGAAGGAAGAGTCTTTGATTCCTCTCAATCCGTCATCAGCCAGTCTCTTCAGCAGTTTTGGCGTAATCACGTTCTGCGAGTAGTTCTTGTTGTTGTATACGAATACAGGGAACTCTTCTTCGTTTACCGCATCCAGCAGTCCCTTGAAATGTCTGTACAGCGCTTCTTCAGACAGATTCGGCGAATAGTACGGCGCGATCGCTCCAACACCTGAAGCGCCAGCAGCCTTGGCGTGTTTCGCCAGTTCTACCGTAGTCTTGGTATCGGCAGTACCGACATGAGCCACGACAGGAATACGCCCATGGACTTCATCCAGAATGATCTCCAGGACTTTCTTTCTCTCATCGATGCTCATGCAAGGCCCACAGCCGTATGTTCCGACAGGATACAGCCCATCCACATGCGGAAGGATAAACCTGATGATTTCTCTGATTCCTTTCTCATAGATGTTGCCGTCCTTGTCGTAGGAAGACAGCAGCGGTGGGATAATGCCGATAAATTCTTTTGCTTTCATTTTCTTCTCCTTATCCGATTATTCAAAGAATACTTCTTCGTACTCGATTCCCTCTGTCTGGGCCTTCTTCAGCTGAATCTGTTCGATCTCCCCCGGAAGGAAGACCTGTTTACCCGGCTGGGTCCGGCTGGATCTGATATCGTTGACCAGATGTTCGATCCTTTCCTGATATTCCTCTTCATCCAGAAAAGCCTTAGGATCAACCAGGATCATGAATCCTCCGGCATTCATGCCTTTATCGACGCCTCTGTGAACGCTGGATACTTCGCTTGTGATTCCCGCACCCGATACGACTCCGGCAAGCGCTTCTACGACCAGAGCGATACCGTATCCCTTCGGACCTGCCATCGATGTCAAAACGCCTTTGATGGCTTCGTTCGGATCATCAGTAGGATTGCCGTTTGAATCTAGTGCCCAGGATGGATCGATCCTGTGTCCCGTCTTGGCGGCATGGTAGATCTTGGCCTTGGCTACCGTACTGCTTGCCATGTCCAGTACAATAGGCGCTTCTTTTCTTGGTATGGCTACAGACATCGGGTTGGTTCCCAGTTTTGCTTCCATGGCTCCAAACGGCGCAACGGTAGGATTGGCATTCACGAACAGGAAAGCGACATAGCCTTTTCTGGCACATTGTTCCGTATAGTAAGCCAATGCGCCGCAGTGGTTGAGATTCCTGACACTGCCACAGACGACAGAAGCGTTCTCGATCTTTTTCAGCAGCAGATCCGTCAGATACTGAACGCCGTACTGGCCGAAGGTGTTGTGAGCATCCACGACGGCTGTTGAAGCATCCTCTCTGAGCGTTTCCGGAAGAGCGTTAACGTCTACTCCTCCGCCGTTGATCCTGTCGATATAGGCACTCAGCATGTTCAGACCGTGGGATCTGGTTCCTCTGGCATCCGCATAAGCCAGTGAATCCGCAACAACTTCAGCGGTCTTGTGAGATACGCCCTTTTCTTCCAGTACGGAACAGACGTATTCCCTCACTTCATCCATCGTTTTTATGATACTCATTTACTGTCCCTTTCTATTCTCGATTGCCGATATACGCTTCAATATCCTCGTATTCAAACAGCAGCGCTCTGCACGGGCATCCTTCCACATTCGCATTCCTCAACGGGAGGCACATCAGGAAGTAAATCCCATCCGGTACATCCTGCGGGAAGATTCCCTCCAGGATGGCCATATCGTTGCCCAATATAGATTTGTGTGCCTGTCTGGTCTTGTCGCCGTATCTGTCTACACTGAAATAATCGATTCCGATCAGTCTGACTCCCATGGAAGCAAGGTATTCTCCGGCATCCGTTCTGAAATAGACGTTCTCGGTGCTTCCCTGTCTGATCCGCTCGCAGTTGTCGGTCTTAAAGATCAGTCTCTCGGCCTGAATGTCGATCTTTTTCAGATCGTCTTCACAGATGAAATCCCTGTTTTTTAGAGAAACAACCTGGCACTTGCCGATGAAACGGTCCA
>JAFONG010000090.1 GCA_017418585.1 Erysipelotrichaceae bacterium
AAATGATTTAGTACAAGATAATAGCCTCATCAGTGCGATCGCTATACAGCACAGGACGAGAGAACATATCGCCATAACTGCTTCCGCTTGACTGATAGGTTGAGTAGTTAAAATCTTCTATGGTCCCGTCTTCTTCGGTATCGACGGTCATGTGCATATACGCCAGTCGATAAGCCGACTGCAAAGCATATACGTATTCTGTATCGCTCCCACCGTTTCCGCCTCCTTCAATCATTTTCTGAGGAAGTTTCTTTCCAATGAAAGAGGAATCCTTCTTAAGATATCTGCCCTTCAACAGCAAATCGAGTTCTTTTAGTATGTTCCCCGGAACATAATCCAATTCTTCATAAGAGCTGTACCCCTGGAGTTCCATGCCGGGGATCATAAAGAATCCGCCGCCCATTCTCTGAACCGTTTCCTGAACAACGCTAATTGAGTCTATTTTCCTGAGCTGTCTGTTGATATCGCCAGTATATGATAAGCTTCGCAACCGTCTTCTAATGCGCTGAATCTTTTTATCCAGCAGTTTTCAGGAATGCAATCCTGAAGCTCATCGTTGCTGTTTTCATAATCGTCGCCGTATTCTTCGCCTTCATCCTCTTCTTCTTCATCCAGATCGAGATCCAAATCAACCAGATCCAATTCTGTGGGTTGATTATCTTCTTTTCTCCAACCGGTGTATAGATAGAAGTTTCTTCCTACTAATGCTTCTGTTGAGATTTCTTTTTCGATATAAGCATCGGTTTCGTTTTCGTCCACGAAAACTAAAAAAGCCTTTATTTAAAGGCTTTTTTGATTGTTTGCGTCTATTCCCGCTCGATTGTGCTGACGCCTTACACAAGGCCGGTGTCGTTTCCGGAAGAGATATGACATCGGAAGCGGCTGTCGCAAAACTCTATTATCTCTTCAATGTCTGTGACGATGCGGATACGATCAAACAGCGCATGGAAGAAGATATCCGCGGAGAACTGACACCGGAAGAAAACGAATGAGAGGAAAGCCGTCACTGAGATGGCTTTTAAATGCGAGAGAACGATCTAATGGTATGATGGAGACGATGAACGGTCTCTATGTTGACAGAGTACATCTGGAAGGACAGCTTCCGGAAGACAGCTACCTGATTCAGATCCCGGCCATCGCTCAGCTGGAAAGAGAGGATCTGGAATTAAAGAAAAAGGTGACTTTTTTCATCGGCGAGAACGGGACGGGAAAATCGACATTGATTGAAGCGATCGCGGTCGCCTGCGGATTCAACCCGGAAGGCGGATCGAAGAACTTCAACTTCTCTACCAACGATTCCCATTCCGATCTTTATCGGCAGCTGACGATCGTCCGCAGTGCACACCCGAGGGACGGATTCTTCTTGCGGGCTGAAAGCTTCTACAATGTAGCTACATCGATCGACGAACTCGGTGTCAACAAGAGCTACGGCGGAGTATCGCTGCACGACCAATCTCACGGGGAAAGTTTCCTGACTCTGGTGAAACAGCGTTTCCGCGGTCACGGGCTCTATATCCTGGATGAACCTGAAGCCGCTCTGTCACCAAACCGGCTGATGCAGCTGCTGGTAAGGATCCACGACCTGGAAAAGGATTCCCAGTTCCTCATCGTGACGCATTCCCCGATCCTGATGTCCTATCCCGGAGCGGATCTCTTCCTGCTGGATGAAAAGGGGATGCATAAAACGGACTATCGGGAGACCGAGAGCTATCGGATCACGAAAGCCTTCCTGGACCGTCCGGAATCCATGTACCGCTATCTCTTTGAAGAGGATGAAACGGAATAAAACGATTGTGATACGATTGTGCTGACAAAGGCCTAGAACCCCATTTCGGTTTTGAACTGAAGTGGGGTTCTATAGTTCAGTGAATAGGATGCGTTCACTTTTGTAGTACTTTCTAGATGATGATCTTATTTCAACCTTTTTTTGATAATTTTGGCTAGAATAGGGCAGTTCTTACT
>JAFONG010000091.1 GCA_017418585.1 Erysipelotrichaceae bacterium
ATGACAGAGTCAAAGTCTGTTGCCTTACCACTTGGCTACATCCCAAAGTGGTGGAGAGGGGCAGATTCGAACTGTCGAACTCGTAGAGAGCTGATTTACAGTCAGCCGCGTTTAGCCACTTCGCTACCTCTCCACAGGCTACATTAGCGTTCAAATCATTGTGAACGCTTAAAAATAATAACATAAAAATGAGCTTTATGCAATAGTGTAAAAAGAGAAACAGGAGTATGAAAATGGAAATGCTGGAAAGCGGACTGATCCGCATGAGTGACAGGCTGTATGTGCTTCCTTATGAGGAGGAAACAGACAGACCGAATCTTTATTATATCAGGGGAGATCGGTATTCCGTTGCGGTAGATGCAGGGAATTCAAAGGCTCACGTAGAAAAGTTTTACCGGGCATTAAAGGAGTCGGGATTCTCTCTTCCGGATTATACCTTTATATCGCACTGGCACTGGGATCATACTTTCGGATTGAATGCGATCCATGGCATTTCTTATTCTACAAAACTCACGCAGGATAAGCTGAAAGAAGTCATGAAGTGGCAGTGGAACGAAGAAGCCATGTTGAGAAGAGAAGAGACAGGAGAGGATATTTCGTTCTGCAATGAACATATACGGGTGGAGTATCCTGACCTGAATGAGATAAGGGTAACTGCGACAGACAGGATTATCTCTGAACCTGTTTCCTTTGATCTGGGAGGCATTTCTGTCAATCTGATACCGAGGGATTCTACGCATTCCCGCGATTCGCTGTTTGTTTATCTGCCTTCTGAACGGGCTTTGATCCTGCAGGATGCAGACTGTGAAGACTTCTATCACGGATCCGTCTATGATCAGGACAGGCTGAAAGACATGATCGCTTTCTTTGAATCGCTGGACTACGACTATCACTGTCTGGGACATGCGATGCCTGAAACAAAAAAAGAAGCACTGGAAAGACTTTATCAATGTAAAAATGAGTGATAACACTCATTTTATTTTCTGCAGGTCTAGATAGAGATTATCCCGGGACTTGCTGGCGACCTTGTTGGCTTTCTTGAATTTCTTGATGTTTTCGTGCGGTTCGTAGCGGTTTGTACTTTCTGTCATCAGATAAGCCAGGATCTGCAGACAGGCCAGTCTGTACAGCGGAGAGACCAGGGCATCCGCAGACATGCCGGTATTGAAAGTGTGTGTCTCATCCAGTGGAGAATGTTCGGATAGAACATAGACTTTCTCCGTGACATCTCTTAAGGCGTCGGCGATCTTCAGGATCCTGTCAGATCCGGAATGATTTTCGTTATCTATGACGATAATCACATCATCCGGTGTAGACGGATACAATGGACCGTGCAGGAACTCTTCCGCCTCATAGGCGATGGCTGTAATGCAGGAGGTTTCCGCAATCTTCAGCGCTCCTTCGCTGGCGGTTCCGAAGTTTGGCCCGCTTGACAGTAGAACGACCCTGTTTCTTCCCAGGAAATCGGCTTTGTTGCGATTGAAGATCTCTTCCGTTTTCTTCTGCATTTCCTGATGAATCTTTACTGTCTTGTACAGTTCGTTCAGATAATATGCGTACCGTTCTTCTTCGATCAGCTGAAGTTCTTTGCTTAACTCTAAGGCAAAGACCATCAGGAAGCAGGCCAGAGATGTTACACCTTTGGTCACGAAGCCGACCTTTTCTTCTCCGACTTGCCAGTTGACGGTAAGATCGGCGATATTCCTGGCATCGCAGTCGTCTCTTCCGGTAAGGCATACGCATCCGTGTCCGTTCTCTTTCAGAACGTTTAAGGCTTCCAGCGTATTGGTAGAGCAGCCCGACTGAGACAGGGCAATCGCCATCTCGTTTTCTATTGTCTTGAACTCGTGATGTACGAAAGTAAAAGGCGTAAGCAGAGTGATTCCGGTATGCAGCATTTCTTCCATGAACGGTTTTGCGCAAAGACAGCCGTTGTAGGATGACCCTGATGCGATCAGATAGATCCCGTTGCAATGATTCTGCCGGTAGAATTCCAGCAGTTCTTTTACATACTCTTTCCGCCCGTCTATGATATGTAGAAGCGTTTCAGGCGTTTCCCTGATGTAGTCCAGCATTGTTTTTTCCATAGTTCCTCCTGAATGAAAAGCGGAGAATGACCCGTCTTTTTTCACCTCACCACCATCATAGCATAAAAAGAATGATATAATGGTTTGGATGGGTTTTGAAGTAGAAACACTGAAATTCGAAGGTCCGTTAGATCTGATGCTGCATCTGATTCATGAACAGCAGCTGGATATTTTTGATCTGGACATGGAAGTCCTGACGGATCAGTATATTGCTTATCTGCATGCCATGGAGGATCTGCAGCTGGAGGTCGAGAGCGAGTATCTGGTTGAACTGGCAACCCTGATCGAATACAAGTCCAAGAAGCTGCTTCCTAGGCACAGCGACGATCTGGAAGACGACTACGAAGATCCGAAGGACAGACTGGTCAGAAGGCTTCTGGAATACCAGAAATACAAGGAAGTATCGGCTGCTCTGTACGATTCTTTCGTTGAGAGACAGGATCAGCTCTCAAAACCTTTGTCGCTGGATCGTTTTATTAAAGAAGCTGATCTGGATGCGCAGAAGGTGGAAGGAGATCCTTATGATCTTCTGAAAGCCATGAACAAGGTTTTAAGAAGACTTCAGCTTTCAAGGCCTCTGGATATCAAGGTCACGCAGAAAGAGCTCTCTCCGGAGGACAGGATCCTGCAGATCAAGGCCAGACTCAGGGATCTGCCGGAAACGTTCAGTTTTGAAACGCTGATTGAAGACTGTGACGATCTTCATGAATACGTTATCACGTTTATAGCGATCCTGGACATGGCCAAGGATCATTATCTGGCGTTTACGATCGATGGCAACGAGAACATATGGTTTACAAGAGGTACGAATCATGAGTGAAGAAATGATGAATGAAGAAACAAAGGAAACGGAAGAGATTTCCGATCAGAATAGAGAAGAAGTGAAACAGCCGGACAACATGGAGGCGATCGTGGAAGGACTGCTTTATGTTGTCGGTGAGGATGGCGTGAAAGCGGAACAGCTTGCGGTTGCGATCGACAAGTCTCTGGAAGATACGAAGATCATCCTGGAAAACATCCAGCGCAAGTATGCGAGCGAACTCTACGGCATCGAGCTGGTTGGCTACGGTTCCGTATACAAGTTCATTACGAAGAAGGATATCTATCCTTACGCACAGGTTCTTTTCGGTACAGCCAAGCCGGGAACTCTTTCTCAGGCGGCGCTGGAAACGCTGGCGATCATCGCCTATAAACAGCCGATCACCAGGATCGAGATCGAGGAACTGCGCGGCGTCGGTGCTGAAGTGATGCTTAGGAAGCTGTTGGCCAGAAACCTGATCAGAGAAGCAGGCAGATCGGAAGCGCCAGGCAGACCGATCCTATACGAAGTAACCGAGGAATTCATGGATTCTTTCAAGCTCTATACTCTGAATGAACTTCCTGATCTTCCTGAATACAAGCAGGAAGATGAAAACGAAAATCTGTTTGAATAAAAACTGCCGGAATCATGTTCCGACAGTTTTTCTTTTGATTTCTTCGATGTCGTTTTCGCTGTAGACGGGGATACCGTTCTTTATGCAAAGTCGGGTGAATACACCATGCCCCTCTATGGATTTTCCGGAAAAGGTTCCGTCATAGATCAGATGTACACCGCAGGAAGGAGATCTTTCTTTCAGAACGACAAGATCGCAATTTTGAATCATTTCGAGACACTTGCGCGCAGCTTCGTTGAGTTTCTTTGTGACATCCCTGTCTAAGGAAGAATAGACCTTGCCGTTTCTGATCTCCAGCGGTTCATGGGGAACAGAAAAACCGGCCGTCATTTCCGGACAGATCTTTATCAGTTCATGCCCTTTCAGGATCTTCAGCAGTTCACTGTTTCTTTTGTCCGTGCCATTATAGCGGACCTTATCGCCCGTCAGACAGGCAGAGATGCCTATTTTCATATTTCTATTTTACAATGTGCTATGATATTTGTGGAGGAAAGATAAATGGCAGATTGTAATGGAAACTGCAGCAGCTGCGGTCAGGATTGCGCTTCTAGAGCGCAGGAAAAGATTGTACCGACTGCTGATACGAAAATAAACAGGATCATAGGTGTATTATCCGGAAAAGGCGGAGTAGGAAAATCGATGGTTTCATCTCTGCTGGCTGTCGAGCTGGCGGAAGCGGGATATCATGTCGGTATCATGGATGCGGATATAACCGGGCCGAGCATTCCGAAGATGTTCGGTCTGAATGACAGGCTTTACGGCGATGAGAAAGGGATATTTCCGGCTGTTACGACTTTAGGCATCAAGGTTGTGTCGATCAACATGATGCTGGAAAACGAAGATGATGCGGTACTGTGGAGAGGACCTATTCTGGGGAATCTGATTAAGCAGTTTTATACCGAGGTACACTGGGGAGAACTCGATTATCTGATTATCGACATGCCTCCAGGGACATCCGATGTGGCGATCTCAGTCATTCAGCAGATCCCGGTCGATCAGTTTGTCATGGTCACGACACCTTCCAAACTTGTATCGATGGTCGTAGGCAAAGCCATCAACATGGCAAAACAGGTCAATAAGCCGATCGTCGGTCTGGTTGAAAACATGGCATATGTCAAGTGCGATGTCTGCGGCTATGAGATGAACATTTACAGGAATGACGAGACGGAAAAGACCGCCGAAAAGTACGGTCTGGATCTGCTTGCCAGACTTCCGATGGATCCGGTGCTGGCAAATGAAGCCGATGAGGGAGACATAGAATCCTATCGGGGCGGACTGCTGAAAGAACTGGTAGAAAAACTGAAATAAGGCCTTGCCTTATTTCTTTTTGATCGATGAACTGAAATGGAATCGTTATGAGAAAGTATTACGAGGCATATGACAAAAGATATCGTCAGATCCACGAGAAAGGACTGTCCTGGTCGACAGAAAACTGTACTCCGATCATAGAAGAAACGATCCGGAAATATCATCTGGAAGAGAAAAGGATGCTGGAGATCGGCTGCGGGGAAGGTAGGGATGCCAGACATCTGCTGGGCAAGAATTATGATGTGCTGGCCATAGACGTATCACCGGAAGCGATCGACTACTGCGTTCATAAAGATCCTGAACATGAGGACCATTATCTGATTGCCGATATTCTTTCGGAAAACGCGGTTGAAGGAAAGTTCGGTTTTATCTATTCAATCGCCTGTCTGCATATGCTGGTTCCTGATGAAGACAGAAAGGGATTCTACCGGTTCATTCATGAACATCTGGAAGATGAAGGTTATGCTCTGATATTAAGCATGGGTGACGGAAACAGGGAAAGCATAAGCGATATCACGAAAGCGTTTGATGATGCAAACAGAATCCATCAGGAAACGGAAACAGAAGTCCATATTGCCGCAACCAGCTGCAGGATCGTGAATTCTGATGTCTTTCAGAAAGAAGCAATGAATGGTGGATTCAGTATCCTGGAATACGGCATGACCGAGATTGAGAATCACTTTGATCAGATGATGTACATGATAATGAAAAAACACTGATAGAATCAGTGTTTTCTTTTCTCATGGCAGGGGAGGTAGGAGTTGAACCCACACTAGCGGTTTTGGAGACCGATGTACTACCGCTATACTACTCCCCTATATGCGCTTTATTATTTTATCTTAATCTACTGTTTTCTGCAAGGTATAATAGAATTGTGGAAAGATATCGTTTTGATGCGGTCAGACCGGAATACTACGGAATGATTTCGGAATACCGGGAAGAGATGCTGAAAGAGGAATCGAACTTTGACGGCTGCAGTTCTCTGGAACGTTATGAGGATATCGAGAAGTGGCATCTGAACTGTCTGCTTTTTGAGAAAGAGGATACTGTCCCTCCGGGTTATTCGGTCGGTTTTGAGTATCTTTATCTGAATGACAAAGAGATTGCAGGAATGCTTAATCTGCGTCCCAATGCCCTTTCTCACATTTACCTGAAGCAATACGGCGGCCATATCGGCTACAGTGTCAGGCCTTCCTTAAGAAGACAGGGGATAGGAACTAAGATGCTGAGAGATTTCCTGCCGATCTGTAAACGGGATTATCATCTGGATAAGGTACTTATTACCTGTTTAAAGGAGAATGAAGCTTCCAGAAGAGTTATAATAAATAACGGCGGTGTCTATGAAAACGATATTTTTTATCCGCCTGCAGATGAAATATTAGAAAGGTATTGGATCAGCTTATGAAGATCGGTGAATTCTCCGACTCATTTCTGCCCATCATCGATGGAGTCGGGAGAGTCGTCTACAACTACTGTGAAACGATTGCCCTGAAGGGGCATGAATGTACCGCGGTCGTACCGCTGGACAAGTTCGGCTATCGAGGCCGTTTTCCGTTTGAAATCATAGATTACTATTCCAAGAAAGTTCCTATCATGTCATCTTACGATGCGGGTCTGCCTCCGTTCGACATTCATTACAATGCCAGGATGGATATGACCGATTTTGATATCGTCCATGTTCACACGCCTTTCATCGCCGGTATCGAAGGAATCAAATACGCCAGAGACCGTCACGTTCCGATCGTCGGTACTTTCCATTCAAAATACTACGATGATCTGCTGCAGCTTACCGGTTCCAAGAGAATGGCAGGATTAGGTACGGACGTGGTTATCGCTTTCTATAATCACTGCGATGAGGTGTGGGCGGTTTCTGAGAGTTCAGGGGATACCCTGCGTTCTTACGGTTACAAGGGCCATATTGAGGTAATTCCGAACGGAATGACGGTTAAGGAACCGGATCCGGCGAATACTCAGCTGGCGAAGGAACACTTTGGCATCAATGACGATCCTTGTCTGCTTTTTGTCGGCCAGCAGAACTGGAAAAAGAATATTCTAAGAGTTCTGGAGGCCTGTAAGCTGTTGAAAGATCAGGGATTCAAATTCAATCTGATCCTGGCCGGGAAAGGGCCTCATGAAGAGGAAATAAAGAAAAAGATCAAAGAGCTTGGCATCGAGGAAGAAAGCCACTGCGTAGGGCATATTCTGGATGAGAAACTTCTCTCCGGTCTATACCAACTGGCTGAACTCTTTGTTTTCCCGTCGCTGTATGACAATGCGCCGATGGTGGTCCGGGAAGCGGCCAATGCCGGAACGCCTTCCGTCACCATCAAAGGGTCAAGTTCAGCCGAGATCATGAAAGACGGTGTCAACGGTTTCTGCTGCGAAGACGACAGCGAAAGCCTTGCCCAGGTGCTGATAAAAGCTTTGTCGGATCCAAAAA
>JAFONG010000092.1 GCA_017418585.1 Erysipelotrichaceae bacterium
ATTACTTTTAAAGGAAAGGCTACCCATGCGGCAATGTCTCCGGACAAGGGCATCAATGCGCTGAATGCCTTCATCCTCTTCGACAACGCCATGAACATGCTTAGAGAGACATTCAGGGAAGACGACTACATCCGCGTACACGGCATTCTTTCCGAAGGCGGACAGACCGTCAACTCCATTCCGGAGAGAACCGTCTATGAATGCTACGTTAGATCATTGAATCAGCAGGCCTTGAAAGAGACCGCGGCAAAGATCGACAATGCGGCTAGGTATTCCGCCAAGGCGATCGGTGCTTCCGTAAAGATCGAGACAACTCCGGGCTATCTGCCGATGCATCAGTCCAGACTTATCAGCGACATTCTTAGAAAGAACATGCTGAAATACTGCAAACCGGAAGAGATCCATGAAGATGAGGTTTCCATGGCAGGCGGAGACATGGGGGACATTTCCTGTTTCAAGCCGTCCGTTCAGTTCGGTTACAGCGGATTTACCGGTTACTGTCACAGCAGGGATCTATGTGTCAGCGATGTTAACAGAGCCTACCTCGAACCGGCAAAGATCGTCTACGATACCGTACAGTATCTTTCCACTCATGAAGACTATGTCGAAAAGATCAAAGAAGCATATAAGCCGGTCTTAAGCAGAAAGGAATATCTGGAATACCTGAAAGGATAAAAAAAGGGGCGCTCTAAATTAATGCGTGGGTGTGGGCAGCTCTAAATTAACGTGTGGGTGAAAATCCATACGTTTTTCTTTATGTGTTGGCATCTCTAAAGTTTTGTGTGGGTGAGTTTCCTGATTAAAAAAGTTCCTTCTGCTATCATGATCTTGGACATCAGACGATTACAGAAGGGAGGGAATGATTATTCCTGATTTTGATTTTATCACAACATTGCTGAACATCTCTGAAGATCGGATCGAAAAACTGGATGTCAGGACATCTGAAGGAAAAGTGGATTACTTCATATCCCTGAAAGCCAGGATACCTGATTGCCCGTATTGCGGAAGCAGGATGATCTCAAACGGATACGGCCGTCTCAAGCCGATCAAACATCCGACACTGATCGATACAAAAAGCACAATTCAATATAAGCCTCACAGATATCTGTGCAAGACATGCGGGAAAACGATCACACAGGACAATCCTTTCACATTCAGGCATTTTTCTTCCAGCTATCTTTTACTGAGGATCGTCATGAACAAACTGAGTGATCTCAACTATACCCTGGACATGATCGCCAGAGAACTTCATCTGTCAAGCACTCAGATCAACAACTACCTGGATTCCTATGTCACTTTGCCGCCGATGGCTCTGCCGGAAAGCTTAGGCATCGTTGAGATACACAATCCGGAGATGGCCTATAAAGGCTCGGCATATCTGTGCGTCATGGTGGACAATGAAAACAGATGCGTTTATGATGTGCTGGGATCCAGAAGCAAGAACTACCTTGACAATTATTTCTACGGTTTTCAGGAAAAAGACAAATCCAGGGTGAAGTATGTCACCATCGACATGTGGGAACCCTATAAGGATCTTGCCTACAGGCACTTCAGGAACTGCATCGTGGCGATCGATCCCTTCCACGTGGTGGAGCATCTGTGCAGGGACTTCGACGATCTGCGCATCCGTATCATGAACCAGATGGTCTACGGATCCAATGCCTATTACCTGCTGAAGAAATGGAACTGGCTGTTAAGAACAGATGGTGTCGATCTGGACAACGAGCCTCAATACAACAGCCGCTTCAGGATGAAATTGAACAGAAGGCAGATCATGAAGATGTTACTCGATCTTTCCCCGGAACTCGAAGAAGCCTATGTGCTCAAGGAGAAATACCGCTCTTTTAATAAAAACATGTCCTATGAGGAAGCCATGGAAAACTACGATGTCCTTTTAAAGGAATTTGAAGAGTCAGGCATAAATGAATACAGGGAGTTCATCTCCATACTTCATAACTGGAAGAAAGAGATACTCAATTCCTTCATGCGGCCATATGAAGACCGTAGGCTGTCCAACGCCTTGAGCGAGAACATCAATGGCAAGATCAATACCTATCTGAATATCTCCAAAGGCATCAGCAATTTCAGAAGATTCAGAAAACGGATCCTGCTCGCCTTGAATCCGAAGAACTTCTATTCC
>JAFONG010000093.1 GCA_017418585.1 Erysipelotrichaceae bacterium
ACCAGAATATCCGTTCCATGTCTTTCACCAAAGATGAATCGGCATATCTGAAACAGTTCAATTTCCTTACCGCCAAGCCTGTCATCTATGTATGCAATATCAAGGAAGAAGAGATCAATGATCCTGATTCAAACAGACATTACTGTGCAGTAAAGGATTATGCCGAGAAAGAAGGATCGCAGGCTGTTGCAATCTCGGCAAGAATAGAGGAAGAGCTTTCCGATCTTTCGAAAGAAGAAAAACTGGAATTCCTGAAAGAACTCGACATCGATCACAGCGGTCTGGACGAGCTGATCGTTAAGGCATACAAGACCCTTGGTCTGGAGACTTTCTTTACGGTAGGAAAGGATGAATGCCGTGGCTGGACATTCAAGTCGGGCTATACCGCTCCGCAGTGCGCCGGCATCATTCATACCGATTTTGAAAAAGGGTTCATCAAGGCCGAGGTCTATACCTATGACGACATCATGGAGTACAAGAGCGAAGCGAAACTGAAAGAAGCGGGAAAACTTCGTCTGGAAGGAAAGGACTATCATCCGAAAGACGGCGATATCATGTTTTTCCGTTTTAACAATTAAGAATGAAGGAGTACACGCCGATTCAGCTGAATAAAGGTAGATATCTGATTGGAGTATCCGGAGGGCCAGATTCAATGGCTCTTTTAGATATGGCCAGAAGAAAGGGATTCTATATTGAAGCGGCACATGTGAACTACCATCGAAGGAATACCGCGGACCGGGATGAGAAGCTGGTCAGAGACTATTGCAGGAAATACGATATCCCATTTCATCTGCTTGACAGTGATCCGGATTCGTATCAGGGCAATTTCCAGGCTCACGCCAGAGAAGAGAGATATCGGTTTTTTGCCGAAGTATGCGAAAAAAGAGGGCTTGACGGCGTTCTGATTGCCCATCAGAAAGACGATCTGATCGAGACCTATCTGATGCAGGAAGAAAGAAAACTGGGCGTCAGCTGTTACGGTCTTGCTGAAAGCAATCATATCTGCGGAGTCAAGGTCATCCGTCCGCTTCTAAAGTGGAACAGAAAGGATATCCTGGATTATTGTCAAGAAAATGATGTTCCGTATGGAATCGATGAATCCAATCTGTCGGATGCCTATACGCGCAACAGGATCAGACACGAAACAGTCGAAAAGATGAGCGATGCCGAAAAAGAAGAGATCCTGAAAGAGATCAGAAGAAAGAATGAAGAAAAAGCAAGTGAGGAAGAAGCGGTATTTCTGTTCCTTGAAAATGATACATATCAGGTTGATGAATTTCTGTCTTTCCCATATGTAAAGACGGTTCTCAGGAAACTCTTTCCGGCAAAAAGCGAAGCGTTTATCGAAGAAACGCTGAGACAGATCCGCGAAAGCGATCGATGCCGAATCGGCGATAAAGACATGACGCTGATAAAGGAATACGGTGAAGTTTCTTTCTTTAAGGTTCCTGAACCGTACAGTTACAGTTTCGCTTCACCGGAAGAAATTGAAGAAAAGGATTTTCCATTCTTTAAGATCAGAAAAACCGGCAATTCAAAACAGGCCGTGACACTACAGAAAGACGATTTTCCTTTAACGATCCGCAGTTTCCGGCAGGGAGATGCGATCAGAATGCGATACGGTGCAAAGAAGATCAGACGCTTCTTTATCGACAGCAAGATCCCGCTTAGAAAACGCATGATCTGGCCTGTGGTCGAAAATGGAAAAGGGGAAATCATACTGATGCCTGGAATAGGCTGCGACCTGAATCATTATTCAGAAAAACCGGATCTGTTTGTGATAGAATATTGATATTACGGAGGACTCAGCGATGTTGATGGATGATGTTAAAGAAGTACTGATTTCTCAAGAAAAGATTACCGAAAGATGCCGGGAACTGGGAGAAGAAATCTCCAGAGATTATGAAGGCAGCGTTCCGGTGATCATCGGTCTTTTGAAGGGATCGGTTCCTTTTATGGCTGAACTGATGAAGAACATTACGATCGACTGTGAAACGGAATATATGGCTGTTTCCAGTTACAGCGGTACGGAATCCATGGGTGATGTCAAGATCGTAAAGGATCTTGACCGTTCCATTGTTTCAAGAGACGTACTGGTCGTTGAGGACATCGTAGATACAGGCAAAACACTGGAAAAAGTAAAAGAACTGCTTTATTCTAAGGGAGCCCATACAGTAAAGGTAGTTGCATTGCTGGATAAGCCTAGCCGCAGGATCACGGATATTTCTGCCGAATATGTAGGTTTTACGATCCCTGATGAATTCGTGATCGGCTTCGGTCTGGATTTCAACCAGAAGTACCGTAATCTGCCTTTTGTGGGAGTATTAAAAGAAGAGATTTATGAGGATTGATGAATGAGCAATAGAAACGGAAATCAAAACAACAATAGACCATTGCTGAATATTCTGCCATATCTGATCGTATGTCTGTTTATGATCATGATGGTGTTTACCAGCCCGGTCAAGACAACAAACAAGAATCTGAACTATAAGCAGTTCAACGAACTGCTTAACAGCGATAAAATCACGGAAGCCAAGGTGTCCATCGACTACAATACGATGACGATTACCGGTGTATACAAGGAGAAAGACTCCAATTATCAGTTTACGGCAATCATTCCGAATACCGAGAAGGCCGCCGATGAACTGATCGACGAGCTGAAAAAGCTGGATAAAGTCACTTTTGTCGATGCGAACGCATCCAACTATCTGCTGGAACTTCTGAGTTCCGTCATTCCGCTTCTAGCATTTGTCGTTGTCGGCATTTTCCTGATGAACCGGATGGGAGCGATGAACTCCAATAAACAGGCATTTGATTTTTCTAAATCAAGGGCCCATCTGGAAGACAATATCCGGGTCAGGTTCGATGATGTTGCAGGCTGCGACGAAGAAAAAGAAGAAATGCAGGAGATAATTGAATACCTGAAGAATCCTAGGAAGTTCTCCAAGATGGGAGCCAGAATTCCTAAGGGAATCATCATGGTCGGTCAGCCTGGTACCGGTAAGACTCTGCTGGCAAAAGCGGTTGCCGGAGAAGCAAACGTTCCGTTCTACTCCATTTCCGGTTCAGACTTTGTGGAAATGTTTGTCGGTGTCGGCGCCAGCCGTGTCAGAGACATGTTTGCCAGAGCGAAGAAGACCGCTCCGTGCATGATCTTTATCGATGAGATCGATGCGGTAGGCAGACAGCGTGGTGCAGGTCTTGGCGGCGGTCATGATGAACGCGAGCAGACCCTGAACCAGCTGCTGGTAGAACTGGACGGTATGGCTGACAATGCGGGAGTCATCGTTATTGCCGCAACCAACAGACCGGATGTACTGGACCCTGCTCTGTTGAGACCGGGAAGATTCGACCGTCAGATCACGGTATCTCTGCCGGACCTGAAAGGCAGAGAGATGATATTAAGAGTACACGCCAGAAACAAGAAACTTGCTCCGGATGTAGATCTGGCAGCGCTTGCCAGAAGAACCCCTGGTTTCTCCGGTGCCGATCTGGAAAATGTTCTGAATGAATCGGCAATCCTGGCAGTTAGAGAGAATCTGGAAGAGATTCATCTTCAGCAGATTGATGAAGCGATCGACAGAGTCATGATGGGCCCTGCCAAGAAGTCAAGGACTTATGACGAGTATACGAAGAAACTGGTTGCCTACCATGAAGCCGGTCATGCGATCGTCGGGCTGAATCTTCCGGACGGTGCAGTCGTTCAGAAAGTTACGATCATTCCGCGTGGCAATGCCGGCGGATATAATCTGATTACGCCGAGAAAGGAAAAGATCCTGAATTCCAAGAGAGAGCTCCTGGATACGATCACCTCCTACATGGGCGGCAGAGCTTCGGAAGAACTGTTCTTTGACGATATTACGACGGGGGCAAGCGGTGATATTCAGGCTGCGACCAGGATCGCCAAAGACATGGTTACCACGTACGGCATGTCTGAACTGGGTCCTATCCAGTACAACAACGGAAACGATTCCGTCTTCTTGGGAAGAGATTATACATCTCCATCCAACGCATCCTCTCAAGTCGCATACGAGATCGATACGGCAGTCAGAAAGATCATCGATTCCTGCTATGCTCAGGCTAAAGATATCATCAGAAAAAACAAGAAAGATCTGATCATAATTGCCGAAAAGCTGATGGAAAAAGAAACGCTGACAGCAGAAGAGATCGAAGAACTGCTGAAACCGGAAAAGAAGACCAAAGCAGAGAATAAAAAGCCCGCTGAATCCAAAAAGGCAGCAAAACCCAAGACAGCAAGAAAGAAAGTGACGGAATAAGCGTCACTTTCTTTTGCTATAATATCTGTATGAATAAAAACGTACTGATCGCTACAGCGCTTGATGAACATGCCCGTATCTACCTGCTGAATTCCAGGGAAGTCGTAGAGCAGGCCAGGAAATACCATGGTCTTTGGCCGACATCCTGCGCGGCTTTAGGCAGAACGCTATCCGTTACGGCACTGATGGGGCTGATGCAGAAAGATGATGATGAAACGGTTACGGTGACGATCAACGGCAATGGACCGATCGGAACTATTCTTTGCGTTGCCCGAAGTAATGGCGAAGTGAAGGGATTCTGCGGCAATAAGCATATCTATCAGACGTACGAGAATACACATAAACTTGCGGTAGGTACTGCGGTTGGAACGGATGGATATCTGAAGGTTACGAAGAATCTGAAAATGAAGCAGTCCTATACCTCTCAGGTTGCCTTGCAGAGCGGAGAGATCGGCGATGATTTTGCTTTCTATTTCATGGAATCCGAGCAGGTTCCGACAATCGTTTCTGTTGGGGTGCTTGTTGATACGGACGATTCCGTCAAGTCGGCCGGAGCTATGATCATTGAACTGCTTCCGAATCATCTGGAAAGCGATATATCATATCTGGAGAAACTAGATTTAAAACCGATTTCTTCCGTCCTGGATGCGGATTCCGATTTAGAAAAGTATCTGTTCAGACTCTTCCCGGATGCGAAGATCCTGGAAGAAAAAGAAGTGTATTACCGCTGCGGCTGTTCCAAGGATAAATTCATGAGCAAACTTCTGACACTGCCAAAAAAGGATCTGGAAGAGATCGGTAAAGACGGAGAAATAGAGATCAAATGCGAATTCTGCAGCAAGGTCTACCGCTTTGATCAGAATGATATCAGGACCGTATTGAGTTATGTTTCAGATAAGAGATAAGATCATATCTTCTCCGATCATCGTTGCGCCGATGGCGGGTATCAGCAACGACGCTTTCAGACAGCTCTGTTTCGAGTTTAAAGCCGGTCTTGTATATACGGAAATGGTATCGGACAAGGCGATCTACTATGAGAACAGAAAGACGATGGACATGCTTAAAGTGTCGAAAGAATCCCATCCGGTATCGATGCAGCTTTTCGGCAGCGACGTTCAGACCATGGTTCATGCGGCAAAAGTGCTGGACAGTCAGACGGATTGTGACATTATCGACATCAACATGGGCTGTCCGGTAAATAAAGTAGTCAAGACAGGTTCCGGATCCGCTTTAATGAAACATGAAGATGAAGCGGCGATTATCGTGAAGCAGATCGTTCAGAACGTCAATAAACCCGTCACCGTAAAAATGCGTCTAGGTTGGGATAAAGAACACATGAATTATCTTTCGCTGGCAAAGAAACTGGAAGAAGCCGGAGCCAGCGCCATAGCTCTCCATGCCCGAACACGTTCGCAGATGTATGAAGGGCACTCCGACTGGAGTCATATCAGAATCCTGAAAGAGAATCTGAACATACCTGTCATTGGAAATGGCGATGTGGTGAGTGCTGATGATTTCTTTCTGATGCGGCAAGAAACGGGCTGCGATGCCGTAATGATTGGCAGAGGTCTGATCGGGAATCCTTTTCTTATCAAGGAGATTGCGGATATGCTTGAAGGCAAGGAAAGAAAAGAGATCACGGTAAAAGACAAGCTGGACTGCTGTCTGGCACATGCCCGCAAGCTGATCGATCTGAAAGGAGAAAAACTTGCGATGGGTGAAATGCGCGGAATTGCTCCGCATTATCTTTCCGGCATGTATCACGCCTCCATCTACAAGGCCAGACTCAATCAGGTCCGTTCCTATGATGAGCTGAAACTGATTATTGATGAATATCAAAAATTCCTGGCACAACGCTAGGAATTATCTGATTTGCCAATCTATCGGCTGTATACCGTTTTCTTTAAGAAAACGGTTTGTTTTTGAAAACGGTCTGGAACCGAAGAAACCGTTGTATGCGCTTAATGGAGAAGGGTGAACAGATTCCAGTACAAGATGTTTTTGATTGGTAATAAACTGTTTTTTGCTGCGTGCATTTGATCCCCAGAGGATAAACACAACAGGTTCTTCTTTTTCATTGACCTTCTGAATGATCGTATCGGTAAGCTGTTCCCATCCTTTTCCCTTATGGGAATTGGCTCTGTGAGCCTGTACCGTCAGAACGGCATTCAGCAGCAGTACGCCCTGTTTTGCCCATTCAACAAGACAGCCGTGGTTCGGAATGGAACAGGCCAGATCATCCTGCAGTTCCTTATAGATATTGACCAATGAAGGAGGGATCTCTATTCCTTTGTTTACGGAGAAAGCCAGACCGTGAGCCTGACCCGGTTCATGGTAGGGATCCTGTCCCAGGATGACGACCTTGACATCCTTGTAAGGAGTGAGTCTAAGAGCAGTATAGATGTACTGCGGAAGCGGATAGATCGTCCTGCTTCTGTATTCACCGTCAAGAAAACTTCTCAATTCCTGATAGTAGGGTTTATCGAATTCTTCTCCCAGTATCTCATCCCAGTCATTGCCGATAATTCTCATGAATTCATTATATAATAATTATGATGTTCACCGATATTGAAGAAGCGATCGGCTGGATCACTTCCATCAGAAACAAGGATTATTCTTTTGATAGATTTAAACAGCTGTGTGAAGAACTGGGAAATCCACAGGACGGTTTTTATACGATCCATATCGCCGGAACCGATGGAAAAGGATCGACCGTCAACTATCTGCGTGCGCTTTTGATGTCGCAGGGATTCAGGGTAGGAACCTTTACCTCCCCGCACTATGTCACCCATCTTGACCGCATCCGTATCGATGATGTCAATATTCCTGATGAAGCTTTCTTAAGAATACTGAATCAGAATCTGGATCTGTTCAGGCAGAACTCTTTGTCAATGTTCGAAATGGATTATCTGATCATGTGCCAGTATTTCAAAGAAGAGAAAGTCGACTTTGCCTTGATCGAAGTAGGTCTGGGAGGCAGACTGGACTGTACGAATGCGGTAAACGATACGAAACTGTCCATCATTACGACAATCGGCTACGACCATATGGAAAGACTGGGCAATACGCTGGAACAGATATGCATGGAGAAATGCGGGATCATAAAAGATGATTCGCAGGTTCTGATAGGCGATCTGAGCGACAGCTGCAGGGAAATCGCCAGACAGACAGCCGCAAGACATCGTTCCCGTTTTTATGAAAAAGAGTCTTACGTCGATCTTGGTGAAAGAAGATTCCGTTTTAATGGAAAGGATTATGAGCTGGGATCCTATGCGGATTATCAGAAGCACAACGCTTCTCTGGCTCTGCAGGCGCTGGATATCATAGCAGAAGACTGCGGATTCATGACAGACCGTCAGAAAGCCAAAGACGCCTTAAAAAGGGCCGTATGGCACTGCCGCTTTGAGATCGTCAAGAAAAAGCCGAGAGTTATTCTGGATGGAGCGCATAATATTCATGGCGTTGAGGCACTGGCGGAATCGTTCGATCGTTTCTCCGGCAGCAAGTGCATCATCTTCTCAGCCTTAAAGAGGAAAGAATACCGTAAGATGGCAGATCTCTTGAAGAAACACACGGACCGTTTGATCATTACAACTTTTCCAAACAGCGAAGTGATCGATCTGAATGAATTCTCCGATTATGATACGGAACCGGATTACCGGAAGGCCATTGAGGAAGCAATGGAATCCTATGACAATATCCTGATCTGCGGTTCTTTGTACTTTATGAGTGAAGTTGTACTTAACTGTAAATTCTAATAGAATAATAATGTAGGAATCAGGAGGAAATCATCTAATGATCAATTATTCGCAGAATGAAAAACAGTACCATATCGGCGTCAGCAGAGAAGATATCGGTGATTACGTCATCCTTCCGGGTGATCCGGGAAGATGCGAGAAGATCGCGAAATATTTCGATAATCCGGTGAAAGTCGGACAGAACAGAGAATATACGACTTATACGGGATATCTGAACGGTACAAAGGTATCGGTTTGCTCTACCGGTATCGGTGGACCTAGCGCTTCTATCGCTCTTGAAGAACTGGTAGCCTGCGGCGCTCATACTTTCATCAGAATCGGAACCTGCGGCGGCATGCAGCTGGATGTTAAATCCGGAGATGTCTGCGTTTCTACCGCTTCGATACGCATGGAAGGAACAACAAAAGAATATGCTCCGATCGAGTTCCCGGCTGTTGCCAATCTGGATGTAACCAACGCTCTGGTTGATGCCTGCAAGAAACTGAATCAGCCTTATCATGTCGGTGTTTCTCAGTCAAAGGATGCCTTCTATGGCCAGCACAGACCGGAAACGCTGCCAAACGGGGATGAACTTCTAAGAAAATGGAAGGCCTGGCTGGCACTTGACTGCAAGGTTTCGGAAATGGAATCGGCAGCTCTGTTTATTGTCGGACAGTATCTGCGTGTAAGAGTAGGCTCCTGCTTCCTGGTCGTAGCGAATCAGGAGAGAGCGGCTGCCGGTTTGGACAATCCGCAGGTTCATGATACGGACTGTGCAATCAGAGTGGCTGTTGAAGCGTTAAGAACACTGATTGATGAGGATAAGAAATAAACAATTATACATTCTGAATGTCGTTGCCGCTGTCCTTCTGCTGATTCCTTTAGGCAGACTGCAGCTGTTCAATGAAAACTATTCCACCCTTAGTTTAAACACTAGGGGTTATTTATATCTGCTTATGACAGGTATTCTGTGCGGTCTGACGCTGGCGTATGAAACTTCTGCAATCGGCGGTAAGAAGCGTGCCGTCTGGATCTTCCTGGGACTGTTTCTAGGCACTTTAATCCCACATCATTATCCCTACGATCTACAGGGAAATATCCATCTGTTTCTTGCCTATTCCGGTTTCTGCATCATGATAGGAGTCACTTATCTGAATCTGTTTCAGAGTTACAGAAAAAGACTTACCAATATCTATGTGTTGTCTCTTGCTGCTGCCTTTGTGCTTTATCTGCAGGCAGGAATGGTAAATACGCTCAGTGAACTGATCATCATGTCCGCAACGCTGGGCGTTAATCTTTTACTGTACATCAAAAAACAGGATCACTCCTGTTTCTGACTTCTTATGCAGGCCTCGATCACATGCTGACAAAGGATGGATACGGTAACTGAACCGACGCCTCCCGGAACCGGTGTGATCCTTTTTACATTTGCTTCAACCTGATCAAACAGCACATCACCGCAAAGTTTCTGTTTTTCTTCATTCCATCCTATTCCGACATCGATGACGGTCTGGTTTTCATTCACGTAATCCGGCGTGATGGATTCCATCTGTCCCGTTGAACATATGAGTATATCGGCTTTTGACGCGATCTGAGCAGTGTTTCTTGTGCGGGTATGGCAGATCGTAACGGTAGCGTTCTGTTTCATCAGAAGCATAGAAACGGGTCTGCCGATGATCAGCGATCTTCCCAGGACTACGACATTGCTTCCTACTACACGAATCTTATAATAATTCAGGATCTCCATGACAGCCTGTGCCGTACATGGAGCAAATCCCAGACTTTTACCGGTAAACACCCCAGCAAGAGAGAGATCGCCGCAGCCATCGACATCTTTTGACGGATCGATGCTGTTTCTGAGAACTTCATCGTCAAATCTTCCAGGTAAAGGCCGGAAGACCAGGATACCGTGGATCATGGGGTCTTCATTGGCTTTCTGCAGCTTCTGATAGAATTCGTCTTCTGATACATCCTCAGGAAAGACATAAGATACCATTCTGATCCCGGTTTTTTCACATTTCTTCTGAATGCCTCTTTCATAGGAAAGATCATCATCATATTCACCGACACGGAAAACGGCCAAAGCAGGGTTTATGCTTTTTTCTTTTAAAGATGCTGTTTTTTCGCAGATCTTCAGATCGATCGCATCAGCAACCGGTTTCCCTTTTAACAGATCAGCCATTGGTCAGCCTCTTACAGATATCATCGTAAATATTCAAAGCCATGACGGAGTACTCATCCAGCAGTGCAACCGCTTCTTTCTCCATCTTTTCAGCATATTCTCTGTCCTTCATCAGACTGGTATTGACCAGAATGTTGACATAGGCAGCATACAGGGTTCCCTGCGCCAGCATTACGCTGCTTGCGGCATCCGAAACGGAAATCCTGGAACCGATTACGGCAAGACGTTCATCCAGTTCTATGATCCTGGTACAGTATTTCAGAATCAATAAAGGAGGATCTGCGGCATTCCTCAAACACTGTTCCAGTTTTTCTTCATAGCCGTCACTGTCTTTCGGCATGGCGTAGGTTTCAGCAAGAGGTTTAAACGCTTCCTGATCCTTTCTGATGCAGTCTAAAAGATTGATCCTGAGGATATCCAGTTCTTTACGGATATCCGTGAGTTCAAAGGTGTATTCCAGATATTTCTTTTTCCCGATGGTAAGGTTCGTAACCATTTCCGCCAGTGCTGCAGCCAAGGAACCGCAAAGGGCGGAAACAGATCCGCCTCCGGGTACAGGATCTTTACCGGCAGTAAGCTGAGTGAATTCCTTTAACGAAATGTTTTCCATAATCAGAACAGTCCTGTGATAACGCCATTCTCATCGACGTCGATCTTTTCTGCGGCAGGGACTTTAGGCAGACCCGGCATGGTCATGATCTCACCGGTAAGCGCCACGATGAAACCGGCTCCCGCCGAGACCTTGATATTTCTGATGACGATATTGAAATCTCTTGGAGCACCCAGTTTTGTCTGATCATCAGAGAAAGAATACTGTGTCTTTGCCATGCAGATCGGCAGATTGCCGAATCCCAGATCTTCCAGCTGCCTGATCTGCTTTGGAACGTTTCCAGGAAGGTGGATGCCGTCGGCATGGTAGATCTTTCTGACGATGGTTTCCAGTTTCTCCTTGATTGAAAGATCAAGATCGTAGGCATAAGTGAAATCATTAGGCTGATCGCAGAGTCTGACGACTTCTTCTGCCAGGACTTTTCCGCCTTCGCCGCCTTTTGCCCATACTTCACTCAGCGCAACGTTTACGCCAAGTTCCCTGCATTTATCCTCGATCAGCTTCAGTTCAGCCTCACAGTCGCTAGGGAAACGGTTTATCGCCACGACACATGGAAGCTTAAAGACGTTTTTAATGTTGTCTACATGCTGAAGCAGATTCGGAAGGCCTTTCTCCAATGCTTCAAGATTCTCTTGATTCAGCTGATCCTTTGCGACGCCGCCATGATGTTTCAGCGCTCTGACGGTGGCGACTATGACGACCGCATCAGGTTTTAATCCTGCCATACGGCATTTGATATCCAGGAACTTTTCCGCACCGAGATCGGCACCGAATCCCGCTTCCGTAACGGCATAATCGCCTAGTTTCAGGGCAAGCCTTGTAGCGGTAACGGAGTTGCATCCATGGGCAATGTTGGCGAACGGTCCGCCATGGATAAAGGCAGGCGTTCCTTCCAGAGTCTGAACGAGATTCGGTTTCAAGGCATCTTTCAATAATGCCGCCATGGCACCCTGAGCTTTCAGCTGACCTGCCGTTACAGGTTCATTGTCATAGGTATATCCGACGACGATTCTTGACAGTCTTTCTTTCAGATCGGCAATATCGGATGCCAGACAAAGCACCGCCATGACTTCCGACGCTACGGTAATGTCGAAGCCATCCTGTCTCGGTGTACCGTCTGTCCTGTTGCCTAGACCGTCAATGATATTTCTAAGCTGTCTGTCGTTCATGTCGACAGCTCTTCTCCAGGTGATCCTCCTTGGGTCGATATTCAAGGCATTCCCCTGCTGAATGTGATTGTCCAGCATGGCCGCCAGCAGGTTGTTTGCAGCACCGATCGCATGGAAATCACCGGTAAAATGCAGGTTGATATCTTCCATTGGCACGACTTGCGCGTAGCCGCCTCCGGCTGCTCCGCCCTTGATACCGAAAACGGGACCTAACGAAGGTTCTCTTAAGGCAACTACCGATTTCTTGCCGATCTTTCTTAAGCCGTCAGCCAGACCGACTGTAGTGGTTGTCTTTCCTTCACCGGCGGGGGTAGGAGTGATCGCTGTAACCAGGATCAGCTTGCCATCCGGCTTATCCTTTAAATCCTTCAAAAGCCTGTAATCGACTTTGGCCTTGTAGTTCCCATACAGTTCCAGGTATTCTTCCGGAATTCCGAGTTTTTCGCCGATAACGGTAATCTTTTCTTTTTTGCAGGACTGAGCGATCTGAATATCAGTTAGCACAGCAGTTTCCTCACTTTCTTATATGATGTATGATACCGGTCTATTCCCGGTTGAGCTGTTTTTTCAGGAATGTCAGCAGTTTAGGCAGAGCCAGGCTGTAGATGAATGACAGAATGATGCCGACAGCGATCTTAAGGATCACATTTCCGAATACCAGAGCATACGAATAGTAGCCGAACAGTTTCGAGTCGACATAGAGTGCCAGGATGTTTAATGCCGTTACCAGCAGGGCACTGAGTGATGTAATGAACGCTGTTTCGACAAAGCTGAAAGAAAAGCCTTTCCTCTTCGCATATAAACCGACAAGCAGCCCGCTTAAGGCATGCGGCAGTATCCATAAAGGAGTCGTGGCAGTGATTCCATAACCCGAGAATAAAAGCTGGTAGATGAACGAACCGATGCCCCCAACATACAGGCCATCCAATGGACCAAACAGAAGACCGGCAACGAGAATCGGAAAAGCTTCAAATGTAAACTTGAAATTGGCGACTTTGACCGGTGTCATGATGCTCAAAACGACATAGAGCGCCATCAGCATGGAAATTGTAGTTAATCTCCTGGTGTTCATATTATCAATTATAATATAAAAACCTCTTTAACAGAGGCTTAGTGATCGAGTTTAGGACCTTTGATACAGTATTTGTAGATCCAGTCCTTGATGTCGTAATCCTTATTGTTTTTGTATTCCTTAAGTTTCTCTCTGAATACGTCCTTGTTGTTTTCCGTAACGGTAATAATACCGCACCCGGAATCGATCATGATCTTGTTGGCGAACATGAGAGCTGCTCTGACATCGCCGTCCGAGAAGAGCCTTTTATCCAGAATATAAAGCATTACATCGATCGCAATTTCGGTGTTGGCCTTGGCCGGCTGGTTGATCATCTCGTTCAGTTCAATGATCTGCTGCTCCGTAAGTTCCGACTTGATGCCGCTGTCCAGGTTTTTCATCAGCGTTTCGTGCAGAGTCAAAAGACATCTGTAGTCGTTCTCTACATCCTGACGTTCCATGATATACTCGTAAGCTTCTTCAAAATTCTTCTTTGCCGTTTCTCTTAATGGATCCTCATCGCTGTATCTTGACAGTGCAATACTGTTCCTGATGAAAGCGTCCAGATGATCCCTGATATATCGGATATTCTGCGCTCTGCTAAGGGTATACTTATTGATCATGGCTTTTCCTCTCTTAACCATATTATAAACTAAGAGAAGCACTAACAGGCGCTTTTTTGTATAATATTGATATGGCATCCATTTTCGAGAGATTTGAATTATCCAGCATCGAAAGAATGCTGAACAACGCAAAAGAAGTGCACAGGTATTCCGGCAAGCCTGTTTTTATGATTCTGATCGACATGGCAAGGTGTATCCTGAAGGATCATGTAGGCTACATGGAATACAATCTGTTCCATTTTGTCGGAAAACCGCAAAAAGACCGCGATACTTATGTGAACTTCGATTATTCCCAGTCTTTGTTCAAGACGCTGAATGATCCGGAATACAGGGAACTGTTTAATGATAAGCTGAAGTTCAACCGGATCTTTGCGGATCTGCTGGGAAGGGAATTTCTGGATATATCCGCTTCTTCCTATGAGGATTTTGAGAAGTTCTGCAAGGGAAAGAACCGTTTCTTTACCAAACCTGCGGATTCCTGCTCCGGACAAGGGATATACAGAAACATCGAAATAAACCAGGATTCTGATCTTCAGGAGATTTATGCCTATCTGAAAGAAAACAGACTGTTTGTGGAAGATTCCATTATTCAGAACGAACAGATGAATCTGCTGAATCCTTATTCGATCAATACCGTCAGAGTAACCACTTTACTGGACAAAAACGATGTTCCGCATATCATGTATGTCATTCAGCGGATCGGAACCAGTGAGCTTCCCGTAGACAACGTCGGTGCAGGAGGGATCTATACCGTATTGTCGGACGAGGGTGAGATCATCCATCCATGCTGGTCGGACAAGACGATTTCTACTTATACGGAACATCCTTTGAGCGGGATGAAACTGATCGGTTTCAAGGTACCGTATTTCAAGGAAGCGCTGGAACTATGCAAGAAAGCCGCTCTGCTTGAAAAACACATCCGTTATGTCGGATGGGACATTGCAATCACGGAAAAAGGACCGCTGATCGTAGAAGGCAATCCGCTTCCAGGCTACGATATGCCGCAGAACTACTTCGTAACAGGAAAAGACAGAGGCCTGAAACCGGAATTCGAAAAGATCCTGCATCATGATCAGGAGTAATGTATGGCGTTTGACTATAAGAAAGAATACAGTGAATTCTATCTGCCGAAAGACCGGCCCGGCATTGTCGATGTTCCGAAGATGAACTATATTGCAGTACGCGGAAGCGGCGATCCGAACGTTGAAGAGGGCGAGTATAAGCAGTCGATAGGACTGCTGTACGGAGTTGCCTTTACCATCAAGATGAGTAAAAAGGGAAATCATCAGATCGACGGTTATTTCGATTTTGTCGTGCCTCCTCTGGAAGGTTTCTGGTGGCAGGAAGGCGTTCAGGGCATCGATTACGCGCATAAGGAGGACTTCCAATGGTATTCCGTTATCCGCTTGCCTGACTTCGTCACAAAAGAAGACTTCGACTGGGCGGTAAAGGAAGCAGCCAGAAAAAAGAAAAAGGATTTTTCCAAAGTTGAATTCTTCACATATGACGAAGGCATCTGTGTCCAGTGCATGCACATCGGACCGTATGACAATGAACCGGCCACAGTCGAAAAGATGCATCGGTATATGGAAGAGCAGGGATATGTTCTTGATATTACCGATCGGCGCATGCACCATGAGATCTATCTGTCGGATGCCAGAAAAACCGATCCTGCAAAACTGAAGACAGTCATCCGTCATCCGATTAAAAAGAAATAGACCGAAAGAATGCCGAAAGGCATTTTTATTTTCTAAAATTAACAAATATGTTAAAATATTCACAATATAAGGAGTTTTACTATGGGTAAAATGAAAACAATCTATGAGCCTTTGTTTACTCCCTGGAAGATCGGAAATGTTGAAATCAAGAACCGCTTTGTTCTGACTTCGATGGGAGGGACGAATCTTCTGGGCTGGATGGAAAACAATCATTTTGACAGGGCGGGTGCGGAGTTTATTCTGCAGGTAGCTAAAAACAACTGCGGTCTGGTGCTTCCGGGATGTCAGCCTGTCTATAATCCAATGTTCGGCCAGTGGCTGTATAAGAACAATAAGATGTATGAAGATCTGAAGAACTGGATGCCGGAATTTCATAAGACCGGAGCAAAACTGTTTGTTCAGCTGACAGCCGGTTTTGGACGTTCTTTTACCATATCCAAAATGATGGAAACATTGTATACGAACAGGCTGTTAAGAACTGTTTCCAAACCGTTCATGGATCTGGATAAGATCACTGCCAGTGCATCGGAAAGCCCAAACAGATGGTCGGATAAGGTACCTTCAAGAGAAATGAGCAAAGCCGAGATACAGGAATTCATCGACGCTTTTGCGAAAACGGCGAAAAAGCTGCAGTATGCGGGTGTTGATGGAGTTGAGATACATGCCGTGCATGAAGGATATCTGCTTGACCAGTTTACCTTGAAATATGTTAATAAACGGCAGGATGAATACGGCGGATCTTTACAGAACCGCTACCGTTTTGCGGCCGAGATCGTTAAGGCAATCAAAAAAGAATGTGGAAAGGACTTCCCGGTATCGTTAAGATATTCCGTTGTATCCAAGACAAAGGATTTCCGTAAAGGAGCCCTGCCTGGAGAAGAATATACGGAAGTGGGAAGAGACATGAAAGAGTCCGAAGAAGCGGTGAAATTCCTGGAAGAAGCAGGCTACGACATGCTGAACTGCGACAATGGTACATATGATGCCTGGTATTGGGCACACCCGCCTATCTACATGCCGGAAAACTGTAATCTGAAAGATGTAGAGCATATCAGGAAGTTCTGCAGCATTCCGGTGGTAGCAGCAGGAAGACTGGATCCGGAAACGGCTGCCAGATCGATCAGGGAAGGAAAGATCGACGGCGCCGGTTTTGCCAGACAGTTCCTTGCGGACAGTGAATGGATCAGTAAGCTGATGAACGATGAGATGGATGACATACGGCCTTGTATCCTCTGTCACAACGGCTGTTTCAACATGTGCCACTACAAGGGCGTTCCAAACGATCAGGATCTTTACGATTCTCTGCATCTTGCCAGATGTGCCGTAAATGCGGAAACGATGCAGACAGATAAGCACTATATCAGGAAAACGGATAGTCCTAAGAATGTCATCATCGTCGGTGGAGGAATCGGCGGCATGGAAACGGCAAGAGTGCTGAAACTCAGAGGGCACAATCCGATTATCTATGAAGCGTCCGATCAGTTAGGAGGTACGTTTATTCCAGCCAGCAGCGAGTCTTACAAGGGCAAGCTCAGGGATCTGCTGAAATGGTACAGAAAGAAGATGAAGGACCTTGATATCGAGATCCATCTGAATGAAAGAATAACGGATCTGGAAAGATTCAAAGGCATGGATATCGTTGTTGCAACCGGAGCGGTTGCCAGAAAACTGAATGTACCTGGCTTTGAAAAAACTGTTGAAGCATGTGAATATCTGAAAAACAAGGAAACCGGAAAGCGGGTAGCTGTAGTAGGAGGCGGCCTGACAGGCTGCGAGATCGCCTATGAACTGGCACTGGAAGGAAAAGATGTTACGATCGTTGAAATGAAAGACGATCTGATCGCCCAGACCGGTGTCTGTCTGGCCAATTCTTCCTATCTGAGGGAATGGTTTGAACTGCACCGTGTTCCGGTTTATCTGGAAACTTCACTGAAAGAAGTCAGAGACAAGGAAATCATCTGCACAAAAGACGGCAAAGATATGACGATACCTTGCGATACGGTCATTTCTTCCGTCGGCTATGTGCCTGCACCAATGACGAAAGAAAGCGGAAAAGTAAGACTGGTCGGAGACTGCAAAGATGTAGGCAATCTTAGAACCGTCATCTGGCGCGCATATGAAGTCGCAATGAAAATATAGGAGCATAACTTATGAAACTGACAAAGAAACAGCAGGATATTCTTGACGGAAAACAGGGAGAAATCCTCGCCAAGGTCATGAAGACTCTGGTGATGTACGGAGAAGCCTTCGATGCGACGAAGATGGCTGAAGTAAGTTCCGACTACAATCACCTGGTCACATCCTTCGGCCTGGGTGTCATGGATCCGGTCTACCGGCTGATGGACAAGCTTCTGCAGGAAGGTGTTGTATCAGGACAGAAGTTTACCGTAGACCCGAGACCTCTTGATCCGAATGTCCCTACGACTTTCCTGCAGAATATCGTGTTTAAACATTTTATGTACAGCAAGCAGGATTTCTATGAGAAACAGCTGAAGAAGCTGGGTCTTCTGGAAGACGATGCGTTTACCTGCACCTGCTACATGTCTGAAGTTGGAAATACGCCTAAGAAAGGCGATGTCCTCTCCTGGTCGGAGTCGTCGGCCGTCGTCTACGCCAATTCCGTCCTGGGAGCCAGGTGCAACCGCAATTCAGGTATTATCGATATCATGGGCTCAATCGTCGGATGTGTGCCTTATTTCGGTCTTTTAACGGATGAGGGAAGGAAAGCCGACTGGATCGTAAGGATAGAAACGTCAAAGAAACCGGAAGCGCAGCTTTTGGGCAGTGCCATCGGCATGAAAGTCATGGAAGATGTTCCGTATGTGATCGGATTAGACAAATGGCTGGGAACAGAACTGGATGAGAAGGCCTGTACTTATCTGAAGGATTTCGGTGCAGCCACGGCTTCCAATGGTGCGGTAGGTCTTTACCACATCGACAAGCTGACTCCGGAAGCGAAAGAACAGGGAAAAGCGCTGATCAAGAAAAACGCCAAGGAGTACGTGATCGACGATGCGGAACTGCAAAGAGTATATGATTCTTATCCTGTAATCTGGAAAGACAAGGAAGCAAAGCCTAGACTGTGTTTCATGGGCTGTCCGCACATGTCTTTGCAGCAGCTGAAAGACTGGACCGATGTGATTGAAGAAAACCTGAAGAAATACGGCAATCCGCAGGTTCTGATTCCGACCGTCTTTACGGCAGCGCCGGCAGTCATCAAAGAATTCAAGAAAACGGAATACTACCCGAGACTGGAAAAGACCGGTATTATTCTCTCCTATATCTGTCCGCTGATGTACATGAACAATCCGTTATGCGGCAAGATGCCGGTGATCACCTCAAGCAATAAACTGAGAACCTATACGTCATCAAGGTATTATACCGATGATGAGATCGTCATGCAGCTTTGCAAAGGAGGCAACTAAGATGAAAGAATTTAAAGGAAGAGTCGTCACGCCTGGCGTCTGTACTTGTGAAGCGGTAGTTACCCATGGCGGTTTCAATACGCTTGCATCCCTGCAGAAAGCCCTGCAGTTTGGCGATAAGAGCGCAAAGGTTTCCGATCAGAACAATCCTGATCTCTATGGCAAACCGATTGCCGGAAAAGCATTATGCCTTCCTCAGACCATCGGATCTACAACCGGAGGTCTGGTTCTGTATTGTTCATGCGAAATGAAAAGAAACCCCGGATGCATGCTGTTCGCCAACCGCATCGATTCTCTTGCCTGTGCAGGTGCCGTTCTGGCCAGCGTATGGTCGGATGCTTCCATGCCGGTCATTGATGAACTGGGAGAAGAGTTTCTGGATTATGTTAAGGATGGCATGATGATCACGGTCAAGGAGAACGGTATCGTAGAAGTGGCTTAATTCAAAAACCCTCTGAAAAGAGGGCTTTTTATTTGAAAGCTCTATGATTTGTTGGAAAGATAACGAGATTCATAATGTGGTAAAATAGATTCGGTAGTTTTTTGAGGTACCTTTCATGAATACCGAAATCGATGTCAGCAATACTGTATTAAAAACGAAGCGTCTGATCCTTCGCTCATGGCGGAAAGAAGATCTGGATGATTTTTTCGAATACGCATCGGTAGATGGTGTCGGACAGATGGCCGGATGGCTGCCTCATCAAAACAAGGACGATACGCAGATGATTCTGGATTCTTTTATTGACAAGAAAAGGACTTTTGCTCTGGAATATCAGGGAAAAGTCATCGGTTCTTTAGGAATCGAAGAATACGATGAGGATAAGTTCCCCGAACTGAAAGATAAGAAATGCCGGGAGATCGGCTATGTGCTTTCTAAGAATTACTGGGGCAGAGGACTGATGCCTGAAGCCGTAAAGGAAGTGATCCGTTATCTGTTTGAAGAAGTGCAACTGGACGTGATCCTCTGCAGTCATTTTTTAAGCAATCATCAGTCGCAGAGAGTGCAGGAAAAATGCGGGTTCAGACATTACGCCTATGGTACCTACGAAACCCGTTACGGAACGGTGGAAGAAGATGAAACCAATATTATGACCAGAGAAGACTGGAAAACAATAAAAAATATGACGGAGGAATTGTAAAGAATGAAGAAACTGGTTTGCTTATTATTGACTGTACTGATGCTTATTGGTGTTACAGCCTGTTCCGGTTCAGATAGTCAGCCGCAGGTAGAAGTCAAGGAATGGACACGTGAAGGTTTCTTTTCCGATGAAAATGGGAATCTTGTCAGCATCTTTAAGAGCGACAATGAAGAAGAATATCCCGGCTGGTATGTCGGCTGTATGGTGGATGAAGACATGTACGGCTGGTATATCCCGCAGGAAGGAAATTCCCTGCACGGAGATATCGTTCCCGACTACATGGATGGGCACTATGTCGTAACTGTTTCGGAAGAAGGAGAAGACGGAATCCTGTTTGAGGTGGAAGGCGGAAAGACCTATCATCTGAAGCTTACGGAAATCGAAGAAGCTTCGATTGCCGTCAATATCAATACAGAAGGTCTGGGGCAATTCACGGCAGTATCGGATGCGGAAGATGCCTTTATCGCGGAAGAACCGGTATCCTCGATGATCCTGAGTCTTTATGAACCGGCCGTCTATACGCTGACAGCCGTATCTGTCGAAGGTGCAGAAGACTGGACGTTCGTTAAATGGACGAAGAACGGGGAAGACTATTCAACAGAAGCCGAAATCACTGTTGAATTCGAAGAGAGTGCCGATTTTGTCGCCGTATTCGAATAACCTGCCGAATAAAACGGAACTTGCATTCAAGGATAGGACACTGGAGGTTTACAAATGGTAATCAATGTCTATGCACAGTATTTTAAGGCTGATGCTGCGTTTTCCGGTGTACAGCGCAATGGAGCGCTTGTCATGCTGATCAGCGATTCGGAAGCAGGGTCGATCACATACAAGGCAGCTGTTTCCTTTTTCCCTCATAGAGATGAGGAAGACTATGCGGTATCCTATGGCGCCTATTTCGAGAGGGAACTCTATGCCGGCAAAGGCAGAAGATCAAAGAAAAAGGAAAATGAATATCTGCAGCGTTTTCGGGAAATCGTTGACGATATCGCCAAAGAAAACAACGCTTCTGTCTTATGGGATGAGCCGTTAAGGGAAGCCAGATTCGAATAATGATTTATGATTAAAGAACTCAATGCGGTCAGCTGTGATACGGATTACATAAAACAGGTCAATGATGATCCTGATTTTTCAAATCCATCATTTTCAGATACCGATGAAGTAATCGCCGCTTTTCGGAAAGCTGACGATAAACCGAACGATCATATTTTTGGGGTTTATGATGAAAACAATGATCTAACAGGTCTCTTTCTGTTTCTAATCAGTGAAGAAGAAAGATACATGGAACTGCTCGTATGCCTTTGCCGTGAGGAATCCGCTTATCGGGAACTGTTCGATTACCTGCAGATGAATTATCCGGGATTTCAGTCCGACTTTGTGTTCAATCCGGGGAATGCTCTGCTAAAAGAGATATTAAAAGAAAAAGATGCTTCTTTTGACGAAGAACAGCAGCAGATGCTTTTCACGGATCGTCCGATCCTTGTCGATACTTCCGGAATAGAGTCTTTATCGGAACAGTACAAAGAACAGTATTTTGCCATACATGATACGGATCGTTACTGGACAGGAGAGAAAGTGGCGGAAGCCAAAGAACGTTTTAACGTTTATCTGGCTGTAGACAACGGGACTGTTATCGGTTATCTTGACATCACGAAGTGTTTTGATGAGAACGAACCGTTCGACATCGTGGTGATGAAACAGCATCGAAGGAAAGGATGGGGAAGGAAACTGATGGCGGCAGCCATTGAAGGAAACCGTCCGAAAAAGATGAGACTACATGTAGATGTCGGAAACAGGCCGGCGATATGTCTTTACGAAAGTCTGGGTTTTGAAAAGGTAAAGGGAAAGAACTCGCAGACTGCGAACTGGATAATACCTGAATGATTCTTCTATGAATCAAGGGCTAAAAAAGGAGAGAAAACAACATGCTGAAAACATTAAAAAACAGGTTCCATGAAAATATGAAACGCCATCCGGATCTGAAATGGGAAGAAGTCGAAAAACGTCTGCAGGATCATCCAAAGATGCTTGAGATTCTGAAACAGATGGAAGAGAGCGGTGGAGAACCGGATGTAATCGGAACCGATGCAGATTCCGGAAAGCTGGTTTTCTGTGACTGCAGTAAGGAAACGCCTTCCGGACGAAGGAGTCTCTGCTACGATGAAGAAGCTCTACAAAAACGCAGCAAGAATCCCCCTGCAGGAAGTGCTCTGACTCAGGCTCAGGAAATGGGCGTTGAACTGATGGATGAGAAAATGTATTACAGGCTTCAGGAACTCGGGGAATTTGATCTGAAAACATCCAGCTGGATCGATACGCCTGCGGATGTAAGAGACAAGGGAGGGGCGTTGTTCTGTGAACGGCGATATGGCAGAGTCTTCACTTTCCATAACGGAGCCGACTCTTATTATTCGGTACGCGGATGGAGAGGATATATATGCCTTTAGGAAAGGCGGAATACTATCTAAAGCACAGAATAGACTGTGCTTTTTCTTTTTATCAAGAACAGACTCTGATTGAACATGATGACTTCAGCTTGATAGCTTAAAAAAAATTGAATATAATAACATATGTTATAGTATAGGTGACATTATGCCCAGGAAACCGACGACGACAAAAGACGAAATGATCGAAGCAGCCTTCCAGCTGATCAGAAGGG
>JAFONG010000094.1 GCA_017418585.1 Erysipelotrichaceae bacterium
CATCATTTCCGCCCTGCATAAATCCATGCGCAACTCCGATCCGGATGCGGCCGTATACTGGCTCGCAAGAATGCTGGAAGCGGGAGAAGATCCTCTGTATGTCGCCAGAAGAGTCATCCGTTTTGCTTCGGAAGATATCGGCCTGGCTGATCCTCAGGCCTTAAGACTTGCGGTTGCCGCCTATGACGCCTGCCATTATATCGGGATGCCGGAATGTACCGTCAATCTGGCGGAAGCCGTCATATACATGTCCATGGCTCCAAAATCCAATGCAACCTACATGGCCTATGAGAAAGCCAAGGCGGATGCGATCGGAATGCTGAACGAACCGGTTCCGCTGGTGATAAGAAACGCTCCGACAAAACTGATGAAAGAACTCGACTACGGCAAGGGTTACCAGTATGCCCACGACACGGAAGAAAAACTTACAAACATGCAATGTCTTCCGGATTCCCTGAAAGACCGGGAGTATTATTCCCCTGGCAATCACGGAGTAGAAACCAGGATAGCCGAGAGACTGAAGCAGATCAAGGACTGGAAAAAGGAACATCAGAACAAATAAAAACAGCCGTGTATCATGGCTGTTTTTTTATGATCGGGCGAACATCTTCGCTTAAGGCTTCTTCCGCTTCCGCTTCTGTCATGTAGCCGTTGTTGACCATCGTCTGCAGGACCCATGCCTGCCTTTCTTTTGCCTGCTCATAACCGTCAGAGAGCTGATAGATCGCCGGAGCGTTCGGTATGCCTGCCAGGATAGCCGCCTGTCCCGGACTCAGATCATCCGCACTGCAGCCGTAATATCCTTCTGCCGCTTCACCGATTCCCCAGTAGCCGTCTCCGTAGTAGTTCATGTTCGCATACAGGGCAAACAGCTCTTCCTTCGAATACTTCCGTTCCAATGCCATCATCAGGAATATCCCTGCGGTTTTTTCTTCCAGACCGTTGATGAAGCCTCCCAGATACAGGTTCTTGGCGATCTGCTCGCTGATCGTTGATCCTCCCTCGATGAAGCCCTTTGCCAGGAAATTGTGATAAAGAGCTCTGCACAACGCAACGAGATCATAACCCTTTCTCTCGAAGAAACGCTTGTCTTCTACCGAGATCACCGCCTGAACGAAATCTTCATCGATCTGATCAAAAGGTACATAGTCCTCTTTTTCGGTATAGGCTTCAACCGCCTTGCTTAAAGGCACAGCTGAAGTTTCTCTTTCATAACGGAAATATCCCTGTCCAAACAGCGTCACCAGAACAACAGCCAGGATCAGCAGCAGGAAGAGAAAGATCCGCAGCAGTTTCTTGTTCATTCAAGATTCAGTCTTCTGTCCAGAATAAACCAGGTCAGTGTCGCATACAGTCCCGTTAAAACGATCGGCGGAACGATCAGCATAAGATCGTCGACAAACGTGTGAGTCGGACCCGCAACGACTTCTGTCAGATCAACCAGCGAAACCCACAGGAATGAACGGAGCACAAAGACCACGATCAGGAAAGCGACTGCGATCATCTTCTGGTTCTTGCTGAAGAGATGACCTACCGCCATGGCCGCATAGATCAGGCAGACCGATGCGATCATCTCCAGCATCAGGAACACGATGACCTGCAAGGCCGCTACCAGAACTTCCTTTTCAATCAGATCGAAAGCTCTGAACACTTCCTGGAAGAAGAGTGCGACTTCTTTGATGCTTCCCATCACCGTTCCCATGATCAGCATGCATAGACAAAGCATCAGTCCTTCGATAAAGGCCCAGATGATCGCGTTGATCACCTTTGCCAGAATATGCGTTGCCGTGCTTACAGGCAAGGCAAAGGATAGATAACCTTCGTTCTTCAGCAGGCCGTGAGAGAATCTCGTAACTACGAAGAACACGCAGGCGATGATCGAACCGTTCAAAGCCGCAACAAACAGGAACGCAAAGATCGTAAACAGCAGTCCCTGATCGAAGTTGAACTTGACCATCAGAGAAAATACAACCGTTAATGCGATCAAGGCAACATAGATCGGATATAGACTTCTGAACATCGCCTTGAAATCATATTTAATCAGTTTACCTAACATTTGAACACCTCCCGGAAATACTCGTCGACGCTCTTGCCGGTCGTATCGCGCAATTCATCGACGCTCTGATGCAGGACTACTTTTCCTTCCTTGAGGAAGACCGCTTCGTCCAGAACATTCTCCACATCCGCAATCAGATGGGTCGAGATCAGCACTGTAGCCGTCTCGTCATAATTCGAAATGATCGTCTTTAAGATATAGTCTCTGGCAGCCGGATCGACTCCCGCGATCGGTTCATCCAGCAGATACAGTTTCGCATGTCTGGACATCGTCAGGATCAGCTGTACCTTTTCTTTTGTACCCTTGGACATGTTCTTTAACGGCGTATCGTAGTCGATGTTCAGCGATCCAAGCATCTCCTGCGCCCTTTGGACATCGAAGTCCCCGTAAAAGTCCTGATACATCTCCAGCAGATCCTTCGTCTTCATCCAGTCAGGCAGATAGTTTCTGTCCGGCAGATACGACACAATGGCCTTGGTCGTCGGCGAAGGAAGCTCTCCGCAGATCCTGACTTCACCCTCGGTCGGTACCAGCAGTCTTGAAGCCAGCTTGATCAGTGTGGTCTTACCTGAGCCGTTTGGTCCCAGTAGACCTACGATTTTCCCTTCTTCCAGTTTCAGATCAACATGATCCAGGGCTCTTACTGAACCGTATGTCTTACTCAATTCATTACATACCAGTGTTTCCATCATTCATCCCTCCATTTGCTGAGAACATCTCTGATCGTCTTGTCATTCATTCCCAGATCATTCAGCTTTTTAAACAGATCTCTGATATAGGCATCACTAAGATCTTTTCTTAATTCTTCTATCTTCTTATCGTCAATGCTCACAAAACGTCCGCTGGTTCTTTCGCTTTGAACCAGACCCTGTCTTTCCAGCTCCGCATAGGCTCTTTGAACCGTATTCGGATTCACGCCCGCTTCAAAAGCCAGATCCCTGACAGCCGGAAGCCTGTCTCCGGATCTGTATTTTCCGGAAACGATATCGGTCTTTAGCGCTTCGATGAGCTGAAGATAAATCGGCGTATCTTCAGAAAACTTCCAACCCATAGTTACCTCTCTTTCGTTGTATTAATACACTAATACAATAACACGCTTGTTTTTCCTTGTCAAACATTTTTACGCACATTTGATATACTCATATTGAGATATAACGGAGGATAGATCGTGGCTTATAAAATCATCGATATGAATACCTATGTCCGTAAGGAACATTTCAACTACTTCCGTTCCCTGCCTTATCCTTATGTCGGCCTGACGGTAGATGTGGATGTGACAAGACTTCTGGAACACTGCAGAAAGCAGGGATCTTCCTTCTATCTGAGTTTCATGCATCTGGCGGCACTGGCGGCCGACGAGGTTCCTCAATTCCGTCAACGTATCCATGATGACGGGATCGTTGAATATGACGAATGTCCGACTTCTCATACCGAACTGCTGGAAGACGGAACGTACTGTTACTGTACGTTGCATCATCACATGGATTTTGAAGAATATCTGAAACAGGCGGAAGAGAAACGGAGCAGGTGCAGAAGCAACGGGATCGTTGAAGACGAGGATGTCGAAAGCATGTATTTTATCTCCACCCTTCCCTGGCTGCACTACACGTCTTTGATTCAGCCGGTTGCCGGAGGAGACGAATCCAATCCGAGGATCACCTGGGGAAAATACGAAAAGAACGATGAAGGACGGTATATGATGCCGGTGTCCGTGCTGGTACATCACGCACTGGTGGACGGCATCCATATCGCCGCCTTCTACGACAACTTAAACAGGATGCTCAACGAGTGTTCTTAAATCAAAACATTTAGTGATAAAATGGTATAAAGAGTCATATGGAATTAAATATAAAAAAACCAAGCGGTAAAAGATGGTTTCTTGCTATAGGACTGCTGATACTGACAGTAACGGCTTTTTCCTGCTTTGTTTTCGGAATCAAACTGTTTAGTAAGCCCGGCATCACGCCGAACGTTATGTACAACGCCGGAATAGATGTCATGGGTTCTTTTGTCTGTGCAATGCTGTTCTTCGGATGCACCGGCGGACGCAAAGGCGAAATCGACGACTCAAACAGCTATTTTATTATGCTGATCGTGCTGACCTGCTACTCCTTTTTTGTCAATGAATGGGAATGCTATGTCCAGGGCATGGTTCAGTATCGCACCTGGTGTCTGGTCATGAACGGGGTGACCAAGATCATCGACTTTGCGCTTGTTTACTGCTTCTACCGCTATGTGCGTACGGTTCTGGGATTCAAAGGAAAGGTCGCTGCCGTTTTTGATCGCCTCACAGCGATCCTGCTGATCCCGGCTGTACTTCTGATCATCGTCAACATGTTTGTTCCGATCTGTTTCAGCGTCGATGCAGACGGCGTCTTCCAGAAAGAAAAACTCTACTGGCTGGTCGATCTTTATCTGGTCTGCGTCGCCCCGCCGACGACTTTCCTGGTGCTGAAAAGCGATGTTTCCAGAAGACAGAAGATCGTTTCGATTTCTTTCATTTTCATTCCGATCGTTCATTATCTGTTCACCAAAGGCGCACACGGCTACGCCACCCAGTACGGTTCCGTTCTGGTTGCGATCGTTCTGATCTACAGCGTTCTTTTCTCTGAACGTAGCATCAATCTGGCCTCTACAAAAACCGAGCTATATACGGCCACGAAGATCCAGATGGCTATGCTGCCGCATGTTTTCCCGCCATTCCCTGACCGCAAGGAATTCAGTCTCTTTGCATCCATGGATCCGGCCAAAGAAGTCGGCGGCGATTTCTACGATTTCTTTCTGATCGACGACGACCATCTGTGTGTCGTTATTGCCGATGTCTCGGGCAAAAGCGTTCCTGCCGCCTTGTTCATGATGGCTTCCAGCATCATCATTCGGGGCGTTGCGGGTACGGGCGTTTCTCCTGAAGAGATCCTGACTATCTCCAACAGAAAGATCTGTTCCCACAACCCTTACGACATGTTCGTAACGGTATGGCTGGGCATTCTAGAAATCTCGAACGGAAAGCTGACCGCTTCCAACGCCGGACATGAATACCCTGCAATTATGAAAGCGGGGGGAAACTTTGAACTGCTGAAAGACAGGCACGGTCTGGTTATCGGTGTCATGGATGATACGGAGTATACAGGCTATACGGTACAGCTGGAACCGGGAGACAAGCTTTTTGTCTATACTGACGGTGTTTCGGAAGCGACAGACAAGAACAACACACTGTTCGGTACAGACAGAATGCTGGAAGCATTGAACAAGGATCCCGGAGCCGATCCGGAAACGATCCTGAAAAATGTCAACGAAGGCATCAACGGCTTTGTCAGAAAAGCGGAACAGTTCGACGACGTGACCATGCTGTGTCTGGAATACAAAGGCAAACAGTAGCATCGTTTACTAGATCCATATAAAAAGAAACTCCCGGATTCCGGGAGTTTTTATCTGATCGAGAGTTAAGGGGATTAGGTTGCAGGAATTTCGATCAGATCGGATTGTTCGTTTTCGTCTTCTTCTTTTCTGTTTCTGGTCAGATAGGCCAGGACCAGAGAGATCGCTGCAATCAGGATCATTAATACCGTATATCTGTCTGCCAGGATCATTCTGTTTCTCATGTCTTCCGTCAGCAGGAAGATGATGACCGACAGGATAGCCGGGACAAGTCCGAAGAGTTTGGAAGTGTTTCTTCTGTCTTCTTCGTCTTCTTTTTCGTTCTTTTTCATTGTCAGGATCATGCCGACAGAAGTCAGAACAGAGAGGATCGCCATGATCAGATTGATCAGTGCCCAGTAAGGCTTCGCTTCGGCGACTGTCGGTTCTACGATGTCGACAGGTGCGCTTGCAGGAACTGCGATCTCGGCAATTTCAACGTTTACGTTTTCTGCCTGCGGAACCTTTTCTTCCTTGATTTCAACGGTGTTCTTTGATTCTTTTACGACCGGTTCTTCTTTTGGCGTGTCCGGATCGCTTGGTGCCGCTGCCGGAACAATTGTCTTTTCTTCTTCTTTTTCTTCAAGCAGGTCCATCTTTTCAAGCATCTGTGGTGCGACCGGTGTCTGCTTGTATTCCGCTTCATACTTCTCAACCTTTACAGGTTCGCTTCCTGTACGGATGAAGGAATAGCCGTAGATGCTGAACATGTCGACTGCAGCTCTTCTGTCTGTCGTTCCTTCGTCGTAGGACGCGACCTGAGAGGCTCCCTTGTACCAGTCGCTGTAGGAGTGTACAGCCGTCGATGTGAACAGTGTATAGCTAGGCATCCAGTAACCGTTGGTGTAGCCTTCAAACCATTTGTAGAAAGCCGCGCTCCTGTATCCCATCGCTTCCGCTTCAGAGATTACTTGAACGATGTCGTTCTCATCAACTTCAATGGTTTCCCATTCCGCAAGAGCGATATGCTCCTGAATGTCTTCGTTTGTCTCCAGCTGAGAAATATCGTTTGGGATATAGCCGCTGTCGCTTGCTTCTTCATCATAGAAGATATGCAGGTTCAGAACTTTTACGGTTTTCCCGGATTTGTTTTCGGCTTCTTCGACCTTGATCGTCTTTGCCTGATTGGCTTCAACCGTTACGACCCAGTCGATCGGAAGATCTTCCGGATTGTCGGTTCTCGTCTCGGTAATGCCTCTTTCTTCATGCGATTCAATTTTTGCCTGTGCGCTTTCGTATGCAGCAAGCAGTTTCTCGTTTTCTTCTACCTTGGCATCTTCCTGCGCGTTGTATGCTTCCGTTTCCGCCACTTCTTCCAGGTAAGCTTCCATCTGCTTCTCGTTGTATTCGTCGACCTGGGTGTTGTAGGCTTCGATAAGCTCGTTTGCTTCCTCTACGGTCATGCCTTCCGTAACCGGCTGAACCGGCTCTTCTTCGGCATATGTTCTGCATAAGCCGATGTTCATCGCTACGATTGCAGCAATCAGTGTCAGTATCGTTTTCTTTGCGTTTTCTTTTGTCTTTTTCATGTTGTTTCTCCTTTCCGCAACCTTTTTCCTGACTTCATTCTAAAAAAACGCCTGACTAGGAATCAGTCTAAAAATAATGATATAAAAGGTTTTATATTAATTTCTTTTGAATAAATAAAAGGCCTGTTCTGCAGGCCTCTTTTCATACTGATAGATGTTTGTGCGCTTTATTCCTTTATCAGCAGGCTTACCGCATCCGGTATTTCGATCCTGCCGCTTTCTTTCCCGACTTTCCCGTCTTTTTCAAGCTTAAAGGATACGACCTGATTCGAAAAACGGTTGGCGCACAGAAGCGCATCATCCGTCAGGATAAAATCCCTTGGATGTTCGCCGCCGCAGGAAACCGTCTGAACCAGTCTGACTTTATCGCCATCTGCAGACAGGATCGAGATCACATCTTTTCCTCTGGTAGAAACATAGAGCCGTTTTCCGTCTTCGCTCATACGTATCGCGGCCGTTCCTTCGGTGTTGCGCTCTTTGTTTTCCAGCAGGCATACGCATTCCTTGATCTGAAAGGAATCCGTCTCGATCACAAACAGTTCGTTTGACAGTTCGGATACCAGATACAGATATTTCCCGTCTTTTGAAAAGATCCCGTGTCTTGGTCCGCTTCCTTCAGGAAAGACGATTTCGCTTTGATAATTCAGATCCCTGTCATAGATCATGACCCTGTCCAGAAACAGACACGGAACCAGTATCTTGTCGTTCCAGAACAGCACCTGATGACATCCCGCTTTCTTTCTGATCTCTACGGTTTTCGTCAGCTTCATGTGACCGTCGCCTGTTTCGATGACGCTGAACGTTCCGGCGTGATAATTGGCGGTATAAAGTTTCCCTTCGTGACCGGTAACATAGCATGATGTAACATCCTCAAAGATCAGTCTGTCCTTGATTCTTCCTTCGTCAGATATGAGTGCCACTCCCGATCCCTCTTCAAAGTCGCAGACCGCGGCGATGTCGTTTCCAAAAGAGCACAGGTATTTCGGGTTGTCGATTCTGCAGAAAAGTTCAGGTTCACTTAACTTCCCCTCTTCAAAACCGAAGCGATAGATTCCCTTACTTCCTTTTCCGGTATATGTTCCTGCATAAACCTTTTTCTTCATTTAACTCAATTCTAGCACAGAATCCGTATTGCTTTTTTTGACCGTTTCTTTTAATGTGAAACTGAGGTACAAATCATGAATACACAATTCTTAATCGAAGCGTTCGGTTATTTAGGATCCCTGCTGGTGCTGCTGTCCATGCTTATGACTTCGGTGGTGAAACTCAGGATCATCAACACCGTCGGCAGCGTCATCTTTACGATCTACGCCTTTATCATCAGATCCTATCCTACAGCCCTGATGAATCTTTGTCTGGTGCTGATCAATCTGCACTTCCTGTGGAAGATGAGCAGGACCGACAAGGAATACGAGATCATCAAAACCGACGGAAACGATATTCTTCTGAATCATCTTCTGGACTACTACCGCAACGATATCCTGAAATGCTTCCCGGGCATTTCCTACGACATGAAAAAGGCCGATCAGATCTATGTAGTGCTGTGTCAGGGCAAGCCCGTCGGCATAACCTTGGGCAACCTGGACGGCGATACGCTTGAACTGATGCTGGACTACTCGATCCCGGAATTCCGCGATTTCTCCATCGGTGCCTATCTGCTGTCTAACCTGAAAAAGGAAGGAATTAAAAAAGTCGTCTACAGAGGTCCGGACGAGAATCATCTGAACTATCTGAAACGACTTGGATTTGTATTTACCGACGGTTCTTACGTAAAGCAGCTGTAGCTGCTTTTATAAACCGAATTCCGCAGGCTGGAAACGCGGGGAAACGCTCTCCTTGGTTGAAAGAACCGCGGAAGCAAGTCTCGTGCCGATGCTGCAGGATTCTTTCAGATCCTTTCCGTATGTGAGTCCAACGGCGATTCCCGCAAAGAAGGCATCACCGGCCCCCGTCGTATCGATCACATCCGTCTTCTGGGCGGCACAGAATCCGCATTCTCCGTTCTGTCCGGCATAGACCGCTCCGTTCTCGCCCAATGTCACAACCATCTTCTTGATATCCGCCTGCCTGATCTTCTCCGGCAGGATTTTTTCCATTTCTTCTGCCGTAACGTCATCGTATTCTTCCGAGAAAAGCAGTCCGGCTTCCTGCTGATTGCAGACAATGCAGGATACCTTGGAAAGCAGGTCTCTTCTTTCCATGGCAATGGACATGTTCGAAACGACCGCAAAGATCTGTTTCTGATATTTCTCCGCCAACTTAAAGATCCTGTTTAGCAGTCCCGTCTCCATGTCGATTTCTACGACAACGCTGTCCGCTTCGGAGACGATCCTGTCGCCATACAGATCCAGAACGTCGTTGATCATGGAAAGATCCGGTCTTTTTGATATGGATGCCACAACATCGCCGTTGTTGTCGAATATCGCCAGCCACGTTCCTAAACCGTCCGGCGTTTTCGTGATGTACTGTGTGTTGACTTTGTGCCTGTTCAGCTTTTCGATAACGTCAATGCCTGTTCCCGTATCGTCGACAACACTGACATAGGTCGGTCTCAGTTCCAGGTTGGCAATGTCTTCCACCACGTTCCTGCTCACGCCGCCATGGACCTGCACCACTCTTCCGACGTTTCTGCCGGAAGGAATGTACTGATCGATTGGATAGCCCTTAATATCTACGAACACCGCTCCAAATACAACGATTCCCATAGTCGTCTCCTTATATGGCTCTATTTTACCTTATTTTCTATCGGTTTTTTCTTTGTTTCAGCAGTTCTTTTCTGCAGATCTCCCTGATATCTCCGTCTACGATCCACTTTCGCAAGACATCGAGTCCTTCCCGGTTTTTCCGGCACGGAAGCCACAGTTTCAGATAGCCGTTTTCTCCGTACTTGTCGCAGATGTGACAGACGATTTTATCGAGCACTTCCTCTTCGCCGTCTTCGGGATTGTGGGCCGTTTCGTACTGAACGCATCTTGAGATGATCCTGTCCGGGATGATGTCTCTATCCGCTTCGGCAACGATGCATCCGTAAATGCTGCGGGGTTCTTCCTTGCGGCTGGCGCGATGGTCCTCAACGGCTTCTTTCATCGTCAGGATCTCTTCTTCCGTGAACCAGTTTCTTAGTTTTCTGTCTTCCTGCAGCCATCTTCCGGAGCTGATCTCGTGATCGTCCCTGCCGTAGCGAAGACCGATGTCGTGATATGCGGCAACCGTATAGACCATGTCGATGTCTACGTCCAGATCCTTGCTCAGATCCAGGCTGTTTCTGATGACGGTCTGAACGTGCTTTGGGCCGTGCGATTCTTCATAACCTTCATATTCCGGAAGAATCTTTTCTTCAATGTAGTTTTTCAGCGTTACTTCAATTTCTTTTCTTTTCAACAGATCGGGTCTGAGTTTTTCTGTCGTCTTCTGAGCTTCTTCCCTGCGCCACTTTCTGATCTTTTCGTGATTCCCTGACAGCAGGATCTCGGGCACTTTTTTCCCGTTGTAGTCGGCAGGCTTGGTGTATTGCGGATACTCAAGCAACTCTTCGGCAAAAGATTCGTCGATTACGCTTTCCTTCTTCATGCTTCCATCCACCAGTCTCATTACCGCCTGGGCGATGACCATGGCAGGAAGTTCTCCGCCGCTTAAAACGTAATCGCCGATCGACAGCATCTCGTCTCCGAGATCATAGATTCTGGCGTCATACCCTTCATAATGTCCGCACACCAGAACGAGGTGCGGCATTTTTGACAGACGTCCGGCGTCTTTCTGCTTAAAAGGTTTTCCTATCGGAGAAGTTATGATGACGTGGCTGTTTTCGTTAAAGACGGCCTTCAAGGCATCTTCTACCGGCTGAACCCTCAGAATGGTCCCGGCTCCTCCACCGTATGGCGAATCGTCGATCTTACGAAAACTTCCGGGCGCATAGTCCCGGATATCGATG
>JAFONG010000095.1 GCA_017418585.1 Erysipelotrichaceae bacterium
GCTGACATACCTGGACGGGCTGGACAGGGAATCATGGTTCTATTCGGCAAACGGAGGGAAGGAAACTTACCGGAAACTGATGGATCTTGATCCGAAACAGAGAGAAGAGATCGTTTCCTACATCAGAAACGAAACAACAGTGGTGAGAAATCTCAATATCAACGATCACCGCTACATCCTGTCCCATACCGGAGTGATGAGTGACGGCATCGACCGTTTTACCTCGGACTATGCAGGCAGACTGATGGAAATACAGGATTTTGTCTGGAATATGTTTCCGTATTCTCTGGAGATGCTCAGTTACCATAAAAAGATCGAGAAACCGGTCATGCTGATTTCCGGGCACATCATCAGCAGGAGACTTTCAGGCGAGGATGATGTCTATATCCACGATTTTGAGAACGGATATGTCTGGTACAACATCGACTGCGGATGTGCGATGGGAGAAGGACTGGGAAGACTCAGCTGTCTTAGGATCAATGAAGAAGGGAAGATCGAAGAGATCTTCTATGTAGAATAGAACCAGGAAAGGAAGTACGAAATGAAGAAACTGTTATCGGCAATTCTGGCGGGTCTGCTGCTTCTGTGCTGTGCGGCATGTTCGAAAAAGGATCCGGACATCAGCGGTTATTACGCCTTGACGGAGATTGCTCAGGGAGGAGAGACCGTCTTTAATGAGAATCAGATCAAGGAGTATCTGTATCCTTCTTTCGGCTATATGTATCTGGATGTAGCGGAGGATGGAACCGGCATTCTGAATGTGGCGGGATTTGAAGAACACGGCGTCTTTGACATGAAAGGGAAAACCTTTGATACAAATGATCCGGGTGTGGAAGAGCACTATTCTTTTGAATACAGGAACGATATGCTGATCCTGACGGAAAAAGTGGAAAACGGATATGTCATGACTTTTACCAGATCGGAACGTCCAAGCGGGGAATACATACCTCCTGTTGATGATTCCGTTTACGCAAATGACATTGTCCCTGTGAGCGATCCTTCGCTTCCTGGCTATGTCATCTATGAAACGGAGACCTTAAAGGTCTATGTTCCTGAGAATCTTGAGACCTATGCTTCAAAGGATCAGGAATACGAGATAGTCGTAGACGGAGAAAAGGTCGTCATGTTTGTTCAGAGCGTAGCGATCAGCGAGTTCACGAGTGAAGACTTCTCGCTGGATGATGTCCGTGATGCGATCTATGAAGGAAAAGACATTGTCGATGGGGATCTGCGTTATATGGACTATACTTCGGAAGCGGACGGCATTGAATACTATTTCATCTATTCGCTGCTGAATGACAGCGTTAACTTCTATGATGTTACGCTGGTCTGCTACAGTGAACAGAAAGACCTGTATCATGATGCGATGCTGGATATCCTATCCAGAATAGAATTCAAAAACAGATAAAAAAAGAACCCTCCGTCACGGAGGGTTTTCTATATCTTTCCTGTACGGAAGGCTTCGATCATGGTTGCGGTAAGAGATCTTAGATCTTCTCTTTTTTCGATGTCTTTCCGGTCTATCCATACCGCTTCCGCAAGCTCGCTGTGATCTACGCGGATCGTGTCGTCGCCATCTACTTCCGCGACAAATCCCAGCAGCAGGTCTGATTCAATGCCCCATGGCTGGGAGGCAAAGTAGCGGATGTTCCTGATCCTGATTCCGACTTCTTCCATGACTTCTCTTCTGCAGGTTTCTTCCGGTGTCTCGCCGATCTCGCAGAACCCCGCAAGCAGAGCACTGCCGCGGTATTCTCTTCCGGCATATCTGGACATCAGCAGCTTTTCGCCGTTTGTTACCGCTACGATGACCGCAGGGGCAATGACAGGATAGAAGATCTGAGAGCAGTTTTCGCATTTCAAGGCCCTCTCGTTTTCCAGATGTTTCAGCCTGTGTCCGCATCCTCCGCAGTAGATGTGCGTAGAATACCAGCGGTACAGATGCGTTGCCGTAGCCAGGGCAAAAGAGTGAGTGTCGTTTAATATTGGGAACTGAAGTCTGGTAACGGACCATTCGAAATCCTCGTCTGTCTGCGTGCCGAGGAAAAAACGTTCCTCATCGATGGAGAACAGATACTGTACGGCAGAAAGACGATCTTTCAGGTCTTTATAGCGCGGTATTTGATTATTGATCAGAACTGTCCGTCTGTCCTTGCTGAAAAGGAAAACATAGTCGTCCTCTTCGACCTGACAAGGTTTGTATGAAACATCGTATCTGCCTGGGTAAATATCCTGTATCATCGATTTCTTTCCGATAATGCTATTATAACCCATTCAAATGAAAAGCCGTAAATCAGATGATTTACGGCCTGCTGCTTACATTCTTGAAACGATTTCCCTGATCAGCTGCTTGAACTGTCCCTTGACCCGGTCTGCCGTTTCCTGAACCTCTTCGTGGGTCAGCTCTTCCCCGGTAATGCCGGCGGCCATGTTGGTGATGCAGGAAATGCCGATCAGCCGCAGTCCGCAATGTCTGGCTGCCAGGATCTCCGGAACCGTAGACATGCCAACCGCATCCGCACCGATCGTTTCCGCAAATCTGATCTCTGCAGGTGTCTCGAAGTTCGGTCCTCTGAAAGACATGTAGACACCGCTTCTCACCTCGATGCCCAGTTCTTGCGCACATTCTTTGCCTAAGGCATTGTACTCCGGATCAATGGCTTTGGTCATGTCCGGGAAACGCGGTCCGAATTCTTCGGCATTCGGTCCATACAGCGGATTGTCACCCATGTAGTTGATGAAATCGTCGATAAACATCAGTGTACCCGGCTTGAATGTCCGGTTGACGCCGCCTGCCGCATTGGTTACGATCAGAGCTCTGACGCCAAGCAGTTTCATGACTCTCACAGGCATCGCTACCGTCTTCATGTCGTGGCCTTCATAGAAGTGGAAACGTCCCTTCATGCACAGGACCTTTGCACCGTTCAGCTTTCCGCACACCAGCTGTCCCGCATGTCCGGGTACGGTAGTTCTAGGAAAGTTCGGGATATCCGCATAGTTCACGACTTTTGCGTCTTCGATCTCGTCGCCCAGTTCTCCGAGTCCGGAACCCAGGATCAGTCCTATTGCGCCTTGCGCATCGAACTGCGTCCTGATATAGTCAGCAGCCTCTCTGCATCTTTCAAATATTTCACTCATACCGTTGTCTCCTTAAGTCAAATTAACTTTAACATATTCCAAATGAAAATTTGTTAATATTTTAATAGGAGGTAATTTCGATGAAAAAAGATCTGGGTTCTATTCC
>JAFONG010000096.1 GCA_017418585.1 Erysipelotrichaceae bacterium
AGAAGCGAGGTCAGAGAGCCGATGGATTTAAGTATCAAAGGTGCAATTGCCAGCACAAGCCCCGCAGTTCCGATCCTGACAATCACATTTACCGGATCAAGATGCTTCATCTCCTCCTCGTCAGATATGGTCCTCAGGTACCTTTTGAACAGTCTGAAAATGATGAAGAATCCCAGGAAAGCTGCAGAAAATCCCTCATAATAGCTCCAGACATCCTGGCTGGCCATCAGATTGTATCCGGCAAGTTCCTTGCATACATCAAAAAGCGTATCCAGAAGAAAGAACATCGCACATACAAGCCACCAGAGAAGCTGTCTGAAGATATCGACGAAGATCGTAAAGAAACCCGAAAACATATCTAGAGTTCCTTGCCGAAATCAAAATCCTTGGATTTGGCAAACGGTTTGTACATGTCGTTATCAGCATCTGCCACCGGATCCGGCATCGATACGATTTCTTCACATACACCTTCAATCCCTGGAAAATCGTGTGTTTCGTAGTAGTCATCGATGAAATCTTCGTCAAAACACTCTCCCTGATCGTAGTAGTATCTGTCGAAATCAAAGAAATCGTCGACCGTTCCGTTTTCCTGAATCATGTAGTGTACGCATTTGAAATACGTTTCATCATCCACAAGATCCCTGAATGTCTGCAGCTTAGCCTTTTCGATATCTACGAGATCCATCTCCCCTGTCAGATTTCTTTCCATAAGTCCAAGATCATATAATCCGTCTTTATCGATCGCCATCATTGTTTCATAGAGCGAATCCCCGACATTGACGCTCATATCTTTTTCTATCCTGAGATAGCCATAGGCAGGACCAAGGTTGATGGATTTCAGTTCCTCCAGCGAAGGAAGCACACCCCACTCCCAGCCGATGTCGTTGAACAGTTTTGCACAGCCGTAATAGTAGTGCTCCCCGTTCTGCAAACCATAGAACTCTGTGACGATCCAGTCCTGCTCCGCTGCCGGATTGAAGAAGTGCGCCATGACCTTGATCTGCTTCGGATCCTGGATTCCGTCCTGCGACCGGGATGGATACTCAGCCATGAACTTTTTCATTTCCGGCGTTATTTCATACATGCGGTCTACCGTATTGTTGTAGACCGTAAGATAGAGATTGTCGTTGTTTTCTACAAGTTCCCTTTCCTCGGGAGAAAGATCAGAAAAAGCCTTCTCCCATATCTGTTTTTCAGGCATATTTTCCTCCTTATACACTGATACCGAAGATCTTCAGTATGGCAGTCAGTGAAAACAGGACCACCATCAGGATCAGAGCCTTCTTGATCTTCTTGCCGATCGGATTCTGCTGCTGCTCCTGCTCGTCCGATGCATACCATTTCAATGACTGCACAATGATGTAAAGAACTCCGGCAGAAGGTATAATCAGCATCCCCGCCGTTGTAGCCGGATCAAGAAAACTCTTGACCAGACTTACCAGTGCATTTCCATCCATTATTTCTCACCTTTCTCTTCAGCCGTCAGTTTTGCCTCAAGTTCCTTTCTTCTTCTGTCGCGATAGCGTTCAAACACATCAGCGATCTGTTTCCCTGTCATCTGCTCATCGCTTTCGACTCTCCTGGTTCTGTAATCGGAATCGTAAAGTGCTCGCATGACACGGTAGAGCCTGTCCTTCTTCAGATACGTATATTTGATGTATTCGTACTTTCTGTCTGTGTGAAGATAGGACACCGGCACCGTGAATGTTCTTCTGATTTCGTGGTGATCCCCTTCCTCATCCGGCATTTCTATGACATAGCGTTCATAGGACGTTCCATCTCCTGACGGGAAAGACACCTTTTCCCTGATAAAACTCTTGGAAAAACTTACAGCAACTTCATCTTCGTTCATGATTAAATCCTTTCTTTCATAAATAAAAGGCAGATGCCGCATCGAGATGTTTAGCTGCGGTTGCGATCTGCCTGAGGCCGGATGCAGGCAACACTGCATTTCCTCCGGCCAATATTCATTATTCTGTTACGGTTACATAGGCAACAGCTACAGTAGCGCCGGTTGCCGTATTGATGTAATAGACCGGATAGGTTCCCGGCATCGAGGTGTTGAGTTCCGGATACTGAATGGAGATCGTGATGTTTCCGGAAAGTCCGTCATAGGTGGAATACGCAGCAGATCCAGGATCCGATCCAAGAGGAACAGTCACGCTGTGACAGTATACCTTTTCTTCTTCTGCGGGAGCTGGGGCACTTCCTCCACCGCCTCC
>JAFONG010000097.1 GCA_017418585.1 Erysipelotrichaceae bacterium
CGGTTCTTGCCAGAGCAGATCTTGATAATAAAGAAGATCAGATTGACTGGAATGATACAAAACAGCTGGAAATTCTTTTGAAAAACGGGATAATCAGGCTCATAGCACCGGGAGAAGACGTTGGAGAGATCACAGTGAGATGGAATGACGAAAAGAAGGCTTATACGGCGGAAACGCTGGATGACGATCTTCCTTACGGCGAATACGGCATACGGGAAGTCAAAACAAACGACACATATCAGCGTACCGATAAAGCTGAACATGTCATTAAACTAAAGGAAAACGGTAAATTGTATTCTTTTGATAATGGACATGAAGAGATACTGAGTTTCAGGAACTTTGTTTACCGCTCAGATGTAAAAGCCACGAAAATAGGAGATTCCACATCTGAAAGGTTTTCATACGTTCCCTTTAAGTTGATCTCTGTGTCAAACGGCGAGACTCATGTTGTGGTTACTGATAAAAACGGTTTATTATTCACAGGAGACAGAAGAACTGAAGATGAGATGGAAGAAAGCGAAGTATCTGAAGGAGAAAGAAAGATAAATCCTTTTGACGATCTGCTGAACAATGAAACCATTACGATTGCGGATATAGAAAAAAGGAAAGAAGATATACGCATGGGAGTATGGTTCGGAACAGGTGAGTTCGGAAATAAGTCAGAAGCTGTAGGCGGATGCGGCGCACTTCCATATGATACGTATGTGATAGAAGAAATGAGCTGTGAACGGAACAGCGGCTACACACTGCAGAGATTCATGTTTACGGTGGATGAAAAGTCACTGAACGGGGTGGTGGACCTGGAGACCATAACGAACGACATCCCGGAGATCGAAACATATGCAGAATCAAAGGGCGAAAAGAAAGATATAAAGATCACGGAGAACGCTGTTATTACAGATACTGTCAAATACAGAGATCTGAACCCCGGAGAGACATATCTGCTGACAGGAAAGCTGATGGACAAGAAGACGGGCGAAGCAGTTAAGGATCAAAAAGGAGAGGTCGTAGTTTCACAAAAGGAATTCAAACCCATAATGAGCAAAGGCAAGGCCAAAGTGGAATTTGTCTTTAATGCAAGGGGACTTGAAGGAAAGGATACAGTTGTATTCGAAAGACTGTATGACGCTTCCGGGCACATAGTTGCGGTCCATGAGGATATAAATGATGAAGGGCAGACAGTATCATGGAAAAAGCCTGAAAAAGAGGCGCCTCCGAAGAAAGAACCGTCCCACGAGAAGCCGCCTGTCAATACGCCTGACGTGAAAAAACCGCCTAAAACCGGAGACACCAGCGGACTGGAGGTCTGGGTGGGCTTGTTTACGGCCTCAGTGGCGGCCTGGATCATAGTTAAAGGGAATAAAAAAGGGACCCGGTCTTGACCGGATCCCTGATAATATCAGACGTTGAAGAGGAAGTTAACTATATCTCCGTCCTTCATGACGTATTCTTTTCCTTCGGATCTCAGATAGCCTTTTTCCTTGGCCTGAGCCATTGAGAAACCGGCTTCTTTGAACTTTTC
>JAFONG010000098.1 GCA_017418585.1 Erysipelotrichaceae bacterium
GGATCTTAGAAACGCCAAGCTGAATGAGAATCTTTCATTATGGCAGGATAGAGTAAATAAGGCGCATGATGATCTGCATAACAGGACAGGAAAGGGCAGCGATTTTCTGGGTTGGGTAAGATGGCCTGAGAATTACGATAAAGATGAATTTGCCCGTATTCTTGCTTTAAGAGACAGAATGAAGGGGAAATATGATACGGTGCTGGTCTGCGGCATCGGAGGTTCCTATCTGGGAGCTAGAGCCGCCCTGGAGATGATCAAGGGTCTTTACCCCGATGACGGGATCGAAGTGATTTTCATCGGCAATACCTTCTCCCATACCTATCTCTCGCAGGTACTGAATCATATAAAAGACAAAGAAGTCGTACTGAACGTCATCTCCAAGTCCGGTACAACAACGGAAACTTCCGTTTCATTCCGTATCTTTAAACAGTTTATGGAAAAGAAATACGGAGATGAAGCCAGTTCGAGGATCTATGCGACTACCGATAAGGCAAGAGGCACACTGAAAGAACTGGCAGACAGGGAAGGATATGAGACATTCGTGATTCCTGACGACATCGGCGGAAGGTATTCGGTATTCACGGCAGTAGGACTGCTTCCTCTGGCTCTGGCAGGCGTTGACATCGAAGCATTGATGAAAGGCTCACTGGATGCCAGCAGAGATCTGAATACGGCAGATCTGGAAAAGAACCCGGCATATCAGTATGCGGTAGCCAGAAGGATACTGGGTGACATGGGATATACAGAAGAATACTTCATTACCTATCATCTGCAGCTGACGATGATTGCGGAATGGTGGAAACAGCTGTTTGGCGAATCTGAAGGCAAGGAAGGAAAGGGCATTCTTCCTACCAGCGCCTGCTTCACGACCGACCTGCATTCTCTTGGACAGTACATTCAGGAAGGCAGAAAAGGGGAATTCGAAACGATCCTTTATGTCGATGACATGGCTGACGATATCGTCTTTCCGGAAGACAAGTATGATCTTGACCATATGAACTATCTGGCGGGAAAGAAGCTTTCCTGGGTCACGGAAATGGCTTTCGAAGGCACTTTAAGCGCCCACAGCGATGACGGCAACAATCCGAATCTGGTCATTCATCTGAAAGATAACAGCGCCTATTCTTTCGGCTACATGATCTACTTCTTCTTCATCGCCTGCGGCATGACCTGCTACCTGCTGGACATCAACCCGTTCAACCAGCCGGGCGTAGAAGTATACAAGAAAAAGATGTTCAAACTTCTCGGCAAAGAATAAGAAACAGAATAAAAAACCTTAGATGCGTCTAAGGTTTTTTTATTTGTTTTTTCCCGATATAGGTAAATCCCGGAGACTCATGTCCGTTCATCGTCGTATAGACGATGTGTTCATACTTCTGTGTTTCAAATTCCCGGAACAGGTGTCTGATATGCTCTTCGGTATGGTGTCTGCATATTGCTCCTTCCGGAAGCGCGAAAGCCCCGTAGACGCCAAGTTCTTTCTCGTATTTCCGATAGCGTTCCTGATTCCTTTCGTTCGGATTCAGCAGATAATCGTTCACATACAGGATGCCGTCAGGTTTCAGGATCCTGTGTATTTCCCTGATCAGGGCTTCCTGTTTCTCATCCGATACGATACATGTCAGAACAGCAAAAAGGATTGCCGCATCTGCACTTCCATCTTCCAGCGCTATTCTTTCTTCTTCCATCGTTTCAAAACGGATCTGCGGGGACTCCCGTCTGGCACGGCAGATCATCATTGGCGAAAAGTCAAATCCTGTCAGATTTTCATATCCTTCTTCCCATAGAATCTTCAAGACCCTTCCGTATCCGCAGCCGACATCGACAATGGCGGAATCTTTCTTAACATATTCGGAAAAGCATTCTCCATCAAAGGGAAGGGTAAAGGTCTTTGTTTCCGATACGCTGTTCCAGTATTCTTTCTGATCCATTTTGATCCTCCGTAAACGGTTTTCAATTACAATGGCCGGCTGTTCAACGATGCTTCAGCTGCTTTACCGTAAATCTTTCTATACGGACCCGTTTTCCCTATTATAGAACAGCAATGAATCTGTTAGAATAGAAATAGAAAAGAAGAGGAAAAGCAATATGAAAATAGGCATCTTTTATGTCGTATCCAGTACTGCCGCCGCAGCGATCGCAAACGAGGGCAATTATCCTTGGCTGAAGAAGCTTTCTAAGATGACCGGATTTGAGTTTGAGGTGACGGATATCGATCATATCAATGATTATGATCTGATCTTTGATTTCGTCGGAACGGGAGGTACGGAAGGCATCTTCCTGAAGTTTCTGGACCGTCTGCCGAAGCCATGTTTCCTGCTGACGACCGGTGCAAACAACTCCCTGGCCGCATCCATGGAGATTCTTTCCTATCTGAGACAGCACGATATTCCGGGCGAAATCCTGCACGGCAGCGATGAATTTGTCGCCCAGCGTATTGCGGATCTTGCCAAGGTCTTCAAGGCAAAGAAACGCCTCGGCAGCTTCCGTTTTGCCAGAGTCGGAAAGCCTTCCGACTGGCTGATCTCGTCCGATGTGGATGCTAAACTATCGAAAGAAAGAAACGGCATTGAAATCGTCGACGTAACGATGGAAGAATTCTTTGAAGAAATAAAACGCAGGGAATATACAGACAACAGATATACGGAAATGATCAAGGCCAAGGGCTACGACTCAAAGGATATCGAAGAAGCGATGTACATCTACGGCGCCTTAAGAAGGATCACCGACAAGTATCGGCTTGACGGCCTGACCGTAAGATGTTTCGATCTGCTGGATACCGTTCATTCTACCGGCTGCGCCGCTTTGGCAATACTGAATTCCGATGGAATCTATGCATCCTGCGAGGGTGATGTTCCTGCCCTGATTTCAATGGCCGTCCTGGGAGAACTGACCGGCGAGCTTGTCTTCATGGCCAACCCGAGCCGTATCGATACCGATCACAATCAAATCGTATTCGCGCACTGCACGCTGCCTATCACGATGCCGAATGACTTCGAGATCATGACGCATTTCGAATCGCAGCTTGGCGTTGCCTTCAGAGGACACATTGCTGAAGGTCCTGTCACCGTCTTCAAGTGCAACGGCATGATGGATGAATACTTCGTAACAGGCGGAGAACTTCTGAAGAATCTTACGGAGTACAATCTCTGCCGTACACAGATCCTGCTGAAACTGGAGAAACCGGTCGATTACTTCCTGAAGGATTCGATCGGCAATCACCATCTGATCGTAAAAGGCGATCATACAAGACTGATTGAAGAGTTCTTTAAGTGGAACAGGAAACAGGAGAAATGAATGAGCAATGAAGAACTGATCAGACTGGCGTTCGAAGCCAGAGAAAGGGCATATGCGCCTTATTCGCACTGGAAAGTCGGAGCTGCCTTGCTGACAGATGACGGAAAAGTATATAAAGGCTGCAACATCGAAAACGGCGGCTTTACCGCTACGGTATGCGCCGAGAGAACGGCTTTCTTTAAGGCGATTTCCGAAGGTGTCTACAACTTCAAGAAGATCGCCGTTGTCAGCGGGGATGAAGTCAGGGGATCTCAAGGCTACTGTACCCCGTGCGGTGTCTGCCGTCAGGTCATGTCCGAATTCTGCAAACCGGACGAATTCATCATCATCTGTGCGAAATCGGAATCGGAGTATAAGGAATTTACACTAAGACAGATGCTGCCGGAGTGCACATACATAGTAGATGACAATGACGGTTACGGATTCAGAGGATAAATCAGCCTTTGAATAAAAAAGACTGAAATCAGAATACCGGTTGAAAAAAGATTCAAAAGAGAAAAAGACAGCCTAGGCTGTCTTTTATATCTGCCTGAGTTCTTCCGGCAGTTCTCTGTACAGTCTTTCAGCATCCATCTGATAGACGATTTCAACAGTGAACCACAACTATAGCCGGAAACGGTCGATCATTCAGCAAGAACGGAAGGATCGATCGCCAATCCATCAATTCATTAATAAACAGGAGACTTATTTCTCAGAGACAAGTCTTTTTATGTTTTTGATTTAGGAATCGGCCCTTTTTCCGGGAATAATGATTAGGAGGTTAAAGGATGATAAAGAGAATTCTGATGTTCATGATTCCGACTGCCGTTGCCGGGATATGCCTGTATCTGTCCGTAAGCGCCTATCTGAAGTATACAGAGAATTATGCCAAAACATATGTGGCTTCCCATCAGATCGCTCAAAGAACCCTGATCAGTGAAAAGGATCTGAAAGAAGTTGATGTTCCAAAGGAGTTTCTCAGCGATGATGTATATCTGAAGAAAGAGGATGTTCTTGGCAAGTATGTCCGTCTTTCATATTCTATTCCCAAGGGTTCGCTATTCTATAAGAGTGCATTGGAAACTGATATCAAGGATCTTGCTTATACGCTTCTGCTGAAAGGACAGGTAGCCTACGACATCTATGTCAGCGAAGTAAAGGTCAATACCGGAAATCTGAATGCCGGCATGTACGTGGATCTGTATCTGACGATCAATACGAACGATAAGCCGATCAGCGATCTTTTGCTGGAATACTGCCGGATCATCGGGCTTTATGACACAAACGGGAAACAGATCCTGAATTACGACAGCGACAGCAGAGTCGGAATCATCTCTCTGGCGGTTGGACGTGATGATGTCAGCATTATCAATAAAGCCTTAACGGTGGGCAAGATCAGAACCGTTGCCGGTTCCGGTACGTACAGCAGGGATCTGCCAAGCAGAATGAATGAAGGATCGGAACTGTTTGAATATCTGCAGTAGTGATAAAATGGTCGTGTGAAAAAGACTGTTAAAATGATTCTTCTGCTGCTGTGGATGACGCTGATCTTCTACTTGTCCAGCCAGCCTGCCGATCTGTCTACAGAAGTATCGGATGCCGGCGTCGGCTATACTGCCGATTTTCTGTCAACTGTCTTATACAGGACCAATAGCGAAACAATCGCTTCTTTTCTGACTGAACATATCGCTTATGTCAGAAAGACGGCACATATTTTCGAATATCTTGTTCTGGGCATCCTGGCATATATGAACTGCAGCGGATTATTAAAGAACAGAGTCTTTTCAGTATCGCTGATCTTCTGCCTCTTCTTTGCGGCCGGCGATGAATTTCATCAGCTGTTTGTCCCGGGGCGTTCCGGAAGTGCGGCAGATGTTCTGATCGATATGTGCGGTGCTTTCATCGGTATTCTTCTTTATCATCAGTTTATTCAAAGATGGAAAAGAAACTGATTATTCTATTGTTTTTACTGAGCGGCTGCCGAAATGAGCGGGCATATGCCTGCAGTCGTTATTCCAACGACGATTCCATAACAATCAATCTGAATGCCGTAAACGATACGATCCTTTCCTTTCATGTCAGAGAGGCTTTTAAACTGCCTCACACGCTGTTTTATGATGAAAAGAGACGATCATTCCTGGAAAGCCAGCTGGATGATTCCTATCACTACGAAAACAGTTATCTGGTCAAAGAATACGACCTGTTACCGGATGAGAACTGCAGTCTGCAGATGACGCTTAAGGATTTAAAAAACAGGAGGTATTTCTGTGAGTGAAAGCATGATGCCCAGAGAGAAAGCTTTGTCATACGGCATTTCTTCACTGAATAACAGTGAACTGATCGCTCTGGTAGTGAAAACAGGAAACAAGGACAAGAATGTTCTTGAACTGGCCGAGGAGATTCTGGATACGGCAAACGGCTTTTCCAATCTGATGACGCTGTCTTATGAAGAACTTGTTTCGATTAAAGGGATCAAGAAGGCCAAGGCTCTGGAACTGATGGCCATTCTGGAGATCGCAAAAAGACTGACAAGGCTGGAAACGATATCCGAACCTCAGCTGAATGAACCGCAGAAAGCCGTAGAATGGCTCAGGGCAAGTCTTGGTTATTCTCCGCAGGAAGAATTCTTTGTCGTGTATCTGAACGGTAAAGGCGGGATCATCAGGTCGGAAGTTCTGTATAAGGGAAACAAGAACAGCGCTGCCGTAGGCGTGGATGAGATATTAAGAAAAGCGATCCTTCTTAAGTCTTCCTGCCTGCTTGTAGCGCATAATCATCCAAGCGACAACGTCAGTCCTTCGGATGCCGACATTCAGCTGACCAGAAAACTGTCGTCTTCAGGAAAAATGATGGGAATTCCTCTCCTGGACCATATCATCATCGGCAAAACCGGGTATTTCAGTTTTAAAAATCATAATATGTTAGAATAGGATTATGAAAAGAGTTTTTCTTGTTTTTCTGTGTCTGATGCTGTGTTCCTGTGCAAATCACGGCGATCTGATAAACGGACTGGACGCTGTATTCAGCAATGCCGATTCGGCAGAAAAGATAAGACATAACAACTTTACGGAATACGTGGACTATTATCTGCCAAGCGATATCAGCGAAGAATCGGCAGATAAACTTTCCTGTGTCCTGACGTATAACCGTTCCAGGATCATTCTGGATATCAATATTTCCGGCATCATAAACGAGAGATACTATGACGAACTTCCTTTGAGAACAGAAGGCTTCTTTGATGAAAGCAGGCTTTTCTACAAGAAGGAGGGAACATACAAGGACGATGAAGGAAACGATAAGAAATACATCTTCCGCATCTATGAGCATGATGAAGAATATCTGCTGCATTTTCTTACAAAAGACCTGATCTTCTACGGTTACGGAGAAAAAAGCGATCTGATTCCTCTGACTTCAAGGATCTTTCTGATTGCCAGAGGCGCTGAAGTCAGAACCTCTGCAGTACTCGCCGATTTTTCTACGATCGATGTGATCGACTACCAGAAGAAACAGGTAAATCTGTTTGAAACGATCATGCCGGTAAACGGTTCGATCAACGATTTTGTGCAGGAAACGGATGAAACGGAATCGGGAGAATAATCATTGTATCACTGCTGAAATGGTGTAAAATGAGGGAAAGAGATCGCTATGAAAGAAGAAATAAAAAAGAAGTTTATCGACATTCTGTTTGAACCGGAAGACGACGAGGACGATGATCCTTCTTCGCTGGTAGAAGACAGGCCGAACAAGAAGAAAGAAGACAATACGATCAAAGCTGCCGATATCCTTTATCATAAGTCCGAAAAGTCGGCTTTTATCGATCTGGATGAACCGAAAACCACTAAACCGGAGTCCAGGACCGGTGAGCCTTATGAATTCTCTACCCAGATTTCACCGATTTTCGGTGTCCTGAAAGGGGGAGAGAAACCGCACGAAAGCAAGAAGGATATCGACGAATCGCAGATCAATAAACCCGAGGACTCTCATCTGGAGATCATTACTTCTCCGATTTACGGCTACGCTTCAAGAGAAAGCATATTGAAGGATGATAAGGATGAAGAAACGGAACCGGAACCATACGACGAGGAAGAACTGCACCGTCTTCTTTTGAATGAAGACGAGCGTTACAGCCGTTATGACGATGACATGGACCTCTTTGATGACGCTTTTGGAGAAGATGACTGATGTATTATTTTATCGGAATTAAAGGCACGGGAATGGCCTCTTTGGCTGTTATGCTTCATGATCTGGGCTATGAAGTCTGCGGTTCTGATCTTGAGAAGCATTTTTTTACGGAAGATGAACTGGTAAAGAGAGGGATACAGATCCTTCCTTTTGATGAGAACAATATTAAGGAAGGGTACACGGTAATCATCGGCAACGCTTTTCTGGAGGATTTTCCGGAAGTGATTCGGGCCAGAAAGCTGTGCAAGTGCTACCGTTATCACGAGTTCCTTGGCGAACTGATGAAGAACTACAAGACCGTCAGTATCTGCGGTTCCCATGGCAAGACTACAACGACGACTCTGGCAAAAACCGTCTTTTCGGCATTCCGGAAGACCGGTTATCTGATCGGTGATGGAGAAGGGTATCTGGCAAAGGATAGCGAATACCTCTGTGTCGAGTCGGATGAATTTAGAAGACATTTCCTTGCCTACTATCCTGAATATGCCGTTATCACCAATATCGAGATCGACCATGTCGATTACTTCAAGGATGAGATCGATTATTTCAATTCCTATCAGGAATTTGTGGGCCACGTTAAGGAGGCTGTGTTCTATTACGGCGATGATGAATGGTGCCGTAAGCTGAAATTCAACGTTCCTGCCTATTCTTTCGGTCTGACACCAGATAACGACTATTATCCCGAAAACATCGTCAGCGACAGCACCGGAACATCATTTGATCTGATGTATCATGGCGAGAAACTGCACCATTACGCCGTTCCTTTTGTCGGCGATCATCTGCTGATAGATCTGCTGGGTATTCTTTCACTGGGAAACTACATGCGTTTTGATCACGGTAAGATCGAAGAAACCCTGCAGTCTTTTGTAGGACCTAAGAGAAGATATGTCATAGAAGAGTACAAGGATACGGTTTTTGTTGACGACTATGCGCATCATCCGACGGAAGTCAAGGTTACCATTGAAGCTTCAAGAAAGAGATATCCGGACCGGAAAATCATCGCCATCTTCAAACCGCACCGGGCTTCAAGAGTAAAGTATTTTGCGGAACAGTTCAAGGATGCCCTGACACTGGCCGATGAGATCTATCTTCTGGACTTTACTTCCATCGACGACAAGCAGGATGGAACGAATATCGACATCACGTATCTGGCGGACATGATCCCCGGAAGCCATGTCTTAAGTGAAGACGAAACCGGGGCAAGACAGCTGGCCGAATACAGGGGAGAATGCCTGGTGTTCATGTCCAGCAAAGATATCTACAATATTGCGGAAAAGGTTAAAGAATTACTTTAATCTTTTTTTGTAAAGGCATACAATTCCATTGAAAACATTTTCATTTTAGATTAGAATACAAGAGTAAGGATGGTGAGATTATGGACGCTTTTATACTGGCTTTAAGAGATTTATGCAAGGATCTGCTGCCGAGCCTTGGTGCAGCATGCCTTATCTGTCTGATCGTTCTGCTGATAAAACTGATCAGAGTCATGGATCGCGTAGATTCTACGCTTTTAAAAACGCACGGTACGATCGATCTGGTAGACAAGTCGATCGAAAAAGTACAGGCTCCTCTGGATACGGCTGTTAAGGTATCCGGCACAGTTGACAGGGCACATGACGCTACACTGGAAGCGGTGAAAGACGCAAAGGAATTCGTCGCGAAGAGTGCCGGAGAAGTAAAAGAGAGGATTTCTGAAATTATGAAGGAGTCTTCCAAAGAAACTGATGAACTGAAAGAACCGAGCCCTGAAGATATCATAGGAGGATAAGATGAACAAGAACGTTGAGAATACTGTCAGAGCGGTTATCGATGATCTAAAACATAAAATCGAAGAGATCAGCGTTGCTGCCGACCAGTGCGATGTTTCAGTGAGACAGGAGGCTTTTCAAGTCAGAGACAAGGCTGTGAATGCCTTGAACGGCGTGATTACAAAAGTCGGAAAGTCGATTTCAAAGCAGAATGATCCGGAAGAAGTCTATAAGAGTCTGACCACGGTAATAGAAAAATCAAAAACGCTTTACAACAATGCCATCGGTAAAATCGGAAAACTGAACAGTCAGAATAAAAAGAAGTCATTTACGGATGATATAGAATCCGGCATGGAGAGCATTTTCGACCATGCGGAAGGCTTTGATGCTTTTGCGGAAGCAACGGACAAGAAGAGTTCTTTCAACAAGACGGGATTTGCTCCCGATCCTATGGACAGTAAGGCAGTAGAAATACTAAAAAGCTGGCTGTCGCCGCGCGGAGAAAAGAAATGAAAAAGGTAACGATCTATGAGGTGGCGAAAGAAGCGCATGTTTCGCTTGCTACCGTATCAAGAGTCATCAACGGATCCAATGTCGTAAAAGAAGATACGAAAAAAAGAGTCGAAGAAGCCATTACGAAACTCGGATATCGTCCAAATGCGATCGCCCAGGGACTGGCTCTGTCAAGAACGACTACAGTAGGACTGATCCTTCCTTCTACTTCCGTATCCTTTTTCAGCAGGGTTATTAACGGATTATGCGATGTCGCCAAGATCTATGAGTACAACGTCTTTCTTCATACCATCACGGAAGGCGTAACCGATATCAAAGAGATCATCGATGAAGTGATCAAGTCGCGTGTCGACGGCGTCATCATCTATGCGGATAGGGATCTTGACGATTCCGTAAAACTCCTTGAAGAATACAGCATTCCGATGGTAGTGATCGGAAACAAGATCTCATCAGACAACATCTGTTCAGTCTATGTGGATTATGAAAGAGCCGTCTTTGAACTGTGCGACAGCTACCTGGAGAAAGGCATAACCGATATTGCGATCCTGCAGGATTACCGCAATGATCTGGTATCATCTTTCATGCGTAAGGGTGCAGAAGACGCATTCAGGAAACACGATATGGAATACAAAGGTTTTGTCGAAGTGTCCAGGGACAATCGTTCCACCTACAAGTTCCTGAAATCCTATTTCAAGAACCACAAGCACCAGGTATTCGTCGCCAACAGAGACTCTCAGGCTCTGGCAGCTCTCAATGCCGCAACAGGACACGGAATCAGGATTCCGGAAGACATGGAACTTGTCTGCATGAATGAAAGCAAGTACACATCGTCCGTACGTCCGGAAATCAGTTCCTTTGTCGTACCTTCCTATGATCTTGGAGCCATCTCCATGCGGCTGATGACTAAGATGCTGAAAGACGAAAACGTTGAAGAAAAAGAAAAGTGTCTGGACATCCTGTATTCTCCAAAGGATACGACCAGACAATAGAGGTAAGCATATATGGGTATTTATGAAGAACTGGTGTGGAGAGGTCTGATCAAAGATGAATCCTCACCTGAAATAAGAGATCTGCTGAATAAAGGCGGACTGACTTTCTACATCGGAACCGATCCGACCGGAGATTCTCTCCATATCGGTCATTTTTCTTCGTTCCTCATCTCCAAGAGACTGAAGGATGCCGGACATAATCCGATCCTTCTGGTAGGAGGCGGGACCGGCCTGATCGGCGATCCGAAACCGGATGCCGAAAGGCCGATGATCACGGTAGAAGAGGTCGAGCACAACTATGAATGTCTCAAGAAACAAGCATCCGATCTTTTCGGTTTTGAAGTTGTGAACAACTACGACTGGCTGAAGGACTTCAGCTATATCGACTGGCTCAGAGATGTCGGCAAGTTCTTTAATATCGGTTACATGCTGAACAAGGACATCGTCAGAAGAAGACTGGATGAGGGCATTACCTATACGGAATTCTCCTACATGACCATGCAGGCATACGACTTTCTGCATCTCTACCAGACCCGCAACGTAACGCTGCAGGTAGCCGGACAGGATCAGTGGGGGAACATTACCGCCGGCATTGAACTGATCAGGAAAAAACTGGGCAAGGAAGCCTACGGCTTTACGATGCCTTTGCTGACCAAGGCTGACGGACAGAAGTTCGGCAAGACCAACGGCAAGGCGATCTGGCTGGATATCAACAAGACATCGGCATACGAAATGTATCAGTTCTTTATCAACTCCGAAGACAGCAAAGTCATTGATTATCTGAAATTCCTGACATTCCTGTCAAAGGAAGAGATTGAGAGACTGGAAGTCTCCAACAATGAGCATCCGGAATTAAGAGAAGCTCATAAAGCTCTGGCAAGAGAAGTCATCACTTTCCTGCACGGTTCTGAAGCATACGAATCGGCTGTCAGGATTGCCGAGACTTTCTTTAGAGGTAATCTGAAAGATCTGACTTACGAAGAACTGAAGCAGGGAACTGCCGATCTGGAAAAAGTACACATCGAAGACGGTTCACCTCTGATCAATACGCTGGTAAGCATCGGCGCCTGCCGTTCCAACAGAGAAGCAAGAGATCTGATCGGCGGATCTTCCATTTCCGTCAACGGAGAAAAGGTTACAGATCTCAACTTCGTTCTGAAAAAAGAAGATGCGTTCAATCAGGAACTGACAATCATTAAAAAAGGCAAGAAATTCTATTATGCAGTTGAATTCTAAGAAAATCATTACGGTCCTGTTGACGTTGATCCTGCTTTGTTCCTGCGGGCAAATCGGCAGAAAAAAGGCGGATCCGAATGAACGCTACATTCTCATGGTCGAAACGCTTCAGGAACATGAACTGTTTGCGGAGGAATCCAGTTATTTCGACATCGGTGCCGACATGGCAAAGATCGATGGGGGATACCGTTATTACATCACGATCGACAATCCCCGTCTGGCGATGTACGATGTCGAACTGCTGGCAATCGAAAAAGGCGTAAACTATTTCAGCAACATGGCTGCCAATGTCGGTATTTTTGAAGACACCAAATACAACATGATCCCGAACCAGTCCAATCCGGAAAAGGGATATGTCAAGGGTATCGTGGCTTCCGGCGTCAGCAGTTCTCCTGAAACGACCCTTTATATCTTTGTGCAGTTCAAGAACGCCGATCATACAACGGCCCATTCTGAATATATTAAACTTGATGTCAGCTACGAGGGAAGATAAATGAATAAAGAAAAAATGAAACAGTCACTGCTGATGGGAGCTTTAACAAGCTCTTTTGGCATTTTTGTTTCAAAGCTTCTGGGACTTCTTTATTATTCTCCGCTGTCGCAGCTGGCAGGGGAAGCCAATATGGCTTTCTATTCCATCGTCTATACCTATTACGATCTGCTGCTGCAGATCTCTCAGGCAGGCATACCTTTTGCGATCGCCTCCCTGGTAGCAAAATACAGTTCCAAGAACGACTACAAGACTGTGCTGAAAGTACGTAAAACCGGTACAGGCATCGTCGTCGGTCTATCTGTCGCAGTAGCTCTGGTACTGCTTCTGATAGCAGATCCGCTGTCCAGACAGTCTTTGGGTTTTTCTGCTCCGATCGAAGATATCCGCAGTCTCAGGATCATGTTTAACATCCTGGCGATTGCCGTGATCATTGTACCGCTGTTAAGTGCAGTCAGAGCCTATGTACAGGGACTGAAACGTCTGGATCTTTATGCTTCATCCCAGGTACTGGAACAGTTCGTCAGAGTATTTTCTATCCTTCTGCTTGCGTACGTCTTCGTCAGACTGCTTTCCTTTAAGGCGATCTGGGCCATCTATGTAGCAATCGCGGCAGCTTCTCTTGGAGCGATTGCCGCCTATCTGTATACTGTATCCTTAAGCAAGAAGGATGTCTCGCAGGTACAGGAGCTGGCAAAACAGCAGGAAAGCGAAGCGGAGTGTTCGGAAAAAGACATCCTGAAAGAGATCCTGACACTGGGTATCCCTTATGTCGTCATCTCATTTCTGGGAACAGCAGGACCTCTGGTCAATACGACATTCTTCCTGGATTACATGAGCAAGGTCAACGGACCGTCAATCTACGAGAACGCCAAGCTGGCCTCCGGGATCCTTCAGGCCAATGTCGCAAAGATCGCCAACATACCTTCGGTACTTGCACTTGGTTTCGGTTCGGGCATGGTTCCGTATCTGGCAGAATCTCTGGAAAAACACGACGACCAAAAGATCACAAAACAGATCAACCAGATCCTGGATACCGTATCCTTTATTCTGATCCCGATGATCGCCATTTTCGTTTTCTTTGCCAAAGACATCTACTACATCATGTACGGAAACTACAACCTGCAGCTGGGAAGCAGACTGTTTGCCGTCAGCTGCATTCAGATATTCCTGGGGACGATCGCTCCGATCTTTTCGTCTATCATGATGTCCCTGAAACTCAGAAAAGACGCGATCATTGCCTTGATCATCAGTTTTGTAATCAAGTTTGTTTCGTTCTTCCCGATGGTTAGACTGTTTGGCGCCTATGGGATGATCTATTCTTCCGGCCTGTATTATCTATCCCAGATCGTTCTGTATTTCTATTCGTTACGGAAGAATTTCCATATCAACGTCAAAGAGGCGTCTCGCCGTTTCGTCTTTATTGTTCTGTCTTCGCTGCTTATGACTGTTCCTGCGCTGGCAATACACGGGATCATTCCGTTTGAATTCGTCAACGGAATCGCCGGCAGACTAAAAGACATCCTCATCATGGGAGGTCTGGGAATCGTGATGCTGGTAGTGTATTATTTCGCTTCTGTAGGTTTCGGTATCCCGCAGAAAATTTTCGACATGGAAGACATTTCAGTCCGTAAGCTGATCAGCAGACTGAGAAGATAGAAAGGAAATTACCTCGTCGATCAGTTTCGGCGGAGTAGATGCTCCGGCTGTCACGTAGATCTTATCGACATCCTTTAGATCTTCTATATCGATATCTTTATAGCTTTGAATCAGAAAAACCTTTCTGATTCCTTTTTTTCTGCCGATATCCGCCAGTTTTCCCGTATTGTTCGACTTGACGTCGCCTACGACATACAGAAGATCGCAGTCTTCGAGATCGTTTACCGCAAGTTGCCTGGATGAAGTTGCGTTGCAGATCTCACCCTCTGTGACGATATCGGGATACTTTTCTTTTGCGGCTTTCATCAGATCCGACAGTTCTAGATAGGACATGGTCGTCTGATTGGTCAGAAAGACTTTATCGTTGCCGATCTGCAGATGATCAAGATCTGCTTCATCGGTCACTAGGTGGATTCTTTCCGAAATCGACAGTACGGCTTCAGCTTCCGGATGCTTTCTTTTGCCAAAGTAAATGACATCAAAGCCTCTGTCCAGGTATTCTTTAATGATGTTCTGGGTTTTTAGGACGTCCACACAGGTCGCATCCACGTAGCGCAGACCTTTAGCTTTGGCTTTTTCCTTGATCGAATCGGCGATCCCGTGTGCCGTAAAAATGACGATACCCTCGACAATTTCATCAAGCAGATCGGCCTTGCTCTTGAACGTATCATCCAGTGTAATGATTCCCAGATCGGCCAGTTCTTTTGAAACATAGGAATTATGCACCAGCATTCCCAGCACGTAAATCTTCTCGTTTGGATTTTCTTCCCTGGTCTTTTTTGCCAGGCGAATGGCGTTCACCACACCTTTGCAATAGCCGCTTGGAACCACTTTCCTTATTTCCATAAACTCATTATACACAATATGGTAGAATATATGAGGATGAACACAAAGCTCAAGGAAAGCACACAGAAATTCGTCGAACTGAACGGTTTCAAGGAACTGACAGCCGTTCAGAACGAGGTTTTAAAATACACTTCCGGGCACAAGGATATCATCGCTTTATCCAAGACAGGAACAGGAAAGACACACGCCTATCTGATTCCCGTCATGGAGATGATCAACCCCCAGTCGGACAAGACGCAGGTGCTGATTTCGCTGCCTACCAGAGAACTGGCTTATCAGGTCTATCAGAATTCCCTGCTGATGAAAGAAGTCTTTCCGGATCTGAGGATTCAGCTTGCGGCGGGAGGGACCGATAAAAACAGGTCTATCAGCAGACTTGAAAAGACCCCGCACATTGTCATCGGTACCCCGGGCAGAATCAAGGATCTGTTTGTATCCAATGCTTTGAGAGTCGATTTCGTCCAGATGTTCATCATCGATGAAGCGGACATGACTCTCGAATTCGGTTTCCTGGAAGACATCGATGCGGTATTCTCCCACATGGTGAAAGATCCGCAGGTCTTGTGTTTTTCTGCGACCTTCCCGGAAGAATTGCACGTTTTCGTCAGGAAATACCTGAATAATCCGAAAACCGTCATCGTTACCGACAAGAAAAGAGATCCAAGGATCAGACACGTTCTGATCAACTGCAAGCACAAAGAATACAGGGAAACGCTCTATGACATTCTGGGCGGCTTTCAGCCGTATGTATGTCTGATATTCGCCAATACAAAAGATGAAGCAAACGAAACCTATCAGTACTTAAGCGACAGAGGGATCAAGGCTCTGCTGATTCACGGGGGCCTGGAATCCAGAGAACGTCAGAAAGCCATCAAGGATCTGCAGGCCAAGAAATATACGTACGTCATTGCATCGGATGTTGCATCCAGAGGCATCGACATCGACGGAATCTCCCATGTCGTATCGCTGGGTCTGCCGAAGCAGCTGCAGTTCTACATGCACAGAGCCGGCAGAACAGGCAGGAACGAGAAGGATGGAACCTGTTATCTGCTTTACAAGGAAAGCGATATTCCTCAGATCAAGATCCTGGCATCAAAAGGAATCAGTTTCACTGCCAGAGAATACAAGAGAGGACAGTGGAAAGAAGCCGGCAATCCGACAAAAAAGAAACAGTTCAAGACTGATCTGAACGAAAAAGAGATCGTCAAGACGCTCTACAGAAAGAACGAAAAAGTCAAACCGAACTACAAAAAGAAAAAGAACCAGGAAGTAGAGAGAATCAAGCGTAAAAAAAGAAGAGAGTTCATCCAGTCCAAGATCAAGGAAGAAAGGATTGAACGCTACAAACAAAATCAGAGAAACAGGGATAAATAGCCCTGTTTCTTTTGTATAATTGGTATATGGAATTCAGGAAATACATCGGTGATCAGGATTTCTACAGGAAGGTGTTAAGAATAGCCCTTCCTTGTGCCCTGTCGCAGCTTCTGCTGAGCTGCCGTTCCATCCTAAGTTCCATCATGGTATCTTCGATCGGAATGGTTACGGCTGTCGGGAATGCTGTAAACGTCCTGAATCTTCATGATTATCTCCTGTGGGGGATTGAAGCGGGAGCCGCGCTGTTCGGTGCTCAGTTCTTCGGTGCAAAACAGTACAAGAACATGGCCAGGACTCAGGGACTGTTTCTGATGCTGTCCATGCTGAATGCCGCCGTCTGGATCTTTGCCACTTTCGTTTTCGGCGACAGACTGCTGCTGTTCTATCTCAACGATACCGAGATCTTGCCGTATTCCTTGACTTATCTAAAATACGTTATGGTATCGGTCGTCTTCATGTGTTTCTCATTATCCTTCAAATGCATGTATCAGGCCATGCACAGAACCAGAGTCACCTTTATCATGTCTCTAAGTTATGTTCTCTGCAACATCGTCTGCAACTATCTGTTTATTTTTGTGTTCAAACAGGGTGTAGCAGGTGCCGGTATGGCTATTCTGATCAGCGAGTTCATCTGTGCCGCCGGTGCAGTGATCTATACTTTAAAAACCGGACCTGTATTCTCTCTGGGATTAAAAGAAATGTTCTCGTTCGACCTCGGTTTCATCAAGCCTTTTATTCAGAAAATCCTGCCGATCGCGTTCAACGAAATGCTGTTCGGATTCGGACAGTCGCTGTTCAATAAAGCCTACGGCATGCTGGGAAGTTCTTCCATGGAAGTGATCTACATCGGATCTGAAATACTCTCACTGGCTCTGTTTGTCGTATGGGGCTATGGAGAGGCGGTATCCATTCTTACCGGTACGCTGCTGGGAAGGGGACGCATCGAAGAAGCCAAGGAGGAATCCCGCTATCATCTTGGCTTATCCTTTCTTGCAGGTGTACTGCTGTGGCTGTTCATGATCCTGCTAAGCCCGCTTTTCCTGCATCTTTACCATATCAGCGATCCAGTTACCTATGACGCCTGTAAAGGACTTCTTGCCGTCTACGGTTTCAAGGCTTTTCTGAGAGTCTTCACCTATGTCATGTTCTGTACATTGAAAGCGGGAGGCGATTCAAGGATCTACAATCTTCTCGATTCCGGCATCATGTATGCGGTTGGAATACCGATCGCCTTCGGCGGAGTTTATCTGGGTGTTCAGAATATCGTAGTACTCGTATTGCTGTGCCAGATCGAACAGGTCGTAAGATTCGTTCTGACTTTAAAAAGATATAATAGTTACAAATGGGCAAATAATCTGACAAGGCTGGTGAATTAACATGAAAGTTGGTTTTATCTCATTGGGTTGCGCAAAGAATCTGGTCGACAGCGAAAACATCATCGCTCTTTTCGATGATCCGTTTTTTGAGTACGAATATGATCTGAAGCAGTGCGAAGCGATTCTGATCAATACCTGCGGATTTATTCTGAGCGCAAAAGAAGAAGCGATCGATACGATACTGGAGATCGCATCATACAAGCAGGACAGACTGAAGAAGCTGATTGTTACCGGCTGCTTCGTACAGCGCTATTATGAGGAGTGTCTGGAAGAATTCCCGGAAGTCGATCTGTTTATACCGATCAGGGACTATGACCGTCTTCCCGAGCTTCTATCGGAGTTGTTTGGCCATCGTTTCATCAATACCTACGGCAAGAACCGCAAGCTGGTAAACAGCAGCTATACGGCTTATCTGCGTATTTCCGACGGCTGCGACAACCGCTGTGCCTACTGCGCCATCCCTTTGATCAGAGGCAACTGCCGTTCTTTCTCTATCGAGGAGAACGTAGAAGAGGCGAAACGCCTTCTTCAGATGGGTGTTAAGGAACTGAATGTGGTAGCCCAGGACACGACCTATTACGGACACGATCTTTACGGCAGATTTGCCCTGAAGGATCTGATCAAAGAACTGGATCAGCTGGATTTCAAGTGGATCCGCATTCTGTACATGTATCCGGATGAGATCGAAGAAGATCTCTTGGTCGAAATGAGCAGATGCAGACGCGTTCTTCCGTATTTCGATATCCCGATTCAGTATGGCAACGACCGGATCCTGAAACTGATGAACAGAAGAGGCAGTGTACAGCTGATCAGGGAAAAGATCGCCCTGATCCGGAAGTACTTCCCGGATGCCGTGATCAGAACGACGCTGATCGTCGGCTTTCCGCATGAGACGCCGGAAACTTTCAGCGATACCCTGGAACTTGTCAGGGAGATCCGTTTCGATTCCTTAGGCGCATTTACTTTCTCGCCGGAAGAAGACACCAAAGCCTGTGAGATGGATGAGCAGGTCGACGAAGAAACAAAGAATCAAAGATATGAGGAACTGATGCTTCTGCAGCGGCAGATCATTGAAGAAAAGAACCGGGAGAAGATCGGAAAGACCTATGTCACCCTGATCGAAAGATATGAA
>JAFONG010000099.1 GCA_017418585.1 Erysipelotrichaceae bacterium
GATGCCCGGCGTAGGAAAGAAAACGGCTTCTCAGATCATTCTGGATCTGAAAGGAAAACTGGTTGAGACGGAAACCGTCGACAACGAAAAACTGAACGATGTAAGCGATGCGCTGAAACAGTTCGGCTACAGGCAGGCCGAAATCAAGCCGGTATTAAAAAAACTGGAAAAAGAAGATGGTTCAACCGATGAGCTGATCAAGAAAGCTCTGGCGATGCTCATAAAGTAAACAAGTATGGAAGAAGAAAAAAGAGTATTATCCGCCGACAGGCAGAGAGATGACGATGAAGCGAGTCTGAGACCCCAGTATCTGAATGAATATGTGGGACAGACCGATTTAAAAGAGAATCTGGAAGTTTTCATCAAAGCCGCAAAGATGCGCGACGAAGCGCTGGATCACGTTTTGCTGTATGGTCCTCCCGGTCTGGGAAAGACGACCATGGCTTATATCCTGGCGAACGAGATGGGAACGAACATCAAGACCACGACCGGACCGAGTATCGAAAAGACCGGTGATCTGGCTGCCATCCTGTCGTCTTTGCAGGTAGGAGACGTCCTTTTTATCGACGAGATCCACCGTCTGCCGAAGATCGTCGAGGAAGTCCTGTATTCCGCCATGGAAGACTTCTACATCGATATCGTCGTAGGAAAGGACGAGACATCCAAGTCGATCAGACTGGAACTGCCACCCTTCACTCTGGTAGGCGCTACCACCAGAGCCGGAGCCATCTCCTCTCCGTTAAGAGACCGTTTCGGCATTACATCCAAGCTGAACTACTACTCTCAGGACGAACTTGCCCAAATCGTCCGCAGAACGGCGAGAGTATTCGACAGTACGATCGACGAAGACGCAGTCATGGAGATCGCCATGAGATCCAGAGGGACCCCAAGAATCGCCAACCGGCTGTTTCGAAGAGTCAGGGATTTCGCCCAGGTCAGAAACGGCGGCGTCATCGATATCGACATCGCCAGAACGGCACTGGAAAAACTGAAGGTGGATTCTCTGGGCCTGGACGATGTGGATATCCGTTATCTGCGGGGCATCATCGAAAGATTCAACGGAGGTCCGGTAGGCGTGGATGCGATCGCCAGTGCGATCGGTGAAGAAACCGTAACCCTGGAAGACGTGAATGAACCGTATCTGCTGCAGATCGGCTTCATCAACCGTACCGCAAGAGGCAGGGTAGTTACGGAAAAAGCCTATAAACATCTCAATGCGACCTACAGTCAGAAACTGTTTTGATCCGTTTTTTCATCATTTTAAAAATGATTGAAAATAAAAGATAACCTATGTTAGAATAATGAAGCGTAAATGGAGGGAACTATAAATGCCAAGAGATTTTGTTACATTCAAGTGTTCTGAATGCGGCGAAGAAACGTACTTCGGTTCAAGAAATAAGAAGAAACATCCGGAAAAGATGGAAATCAAGAAGTTTTGCCCTAAATGCAACAAGATGACTGTCCATAAGGAGAAAAAATAGGCATAAGCCTGTTTTTTGTTTATGGAAGTACAGACTTGCATTCTTGGCCCTTTTCAGACCAATACCTATCTGCTGCAGGAAAACGGAAAGATCCTGCTGATCGATCCGGCATCCAAGGCGGAAAAGATCATCTCTCTTTTAGGAAACCGGAAACCGGAAGCCATCCTTCTGACCCATGGTCATTTCGACCACATCAAGGCGGTGGACGGTCTGTATCGTCAATACCGCTGTCCCGTCTATCTTCATGAAGCGGATGAAACTCTGGCCAGAAACAAATACAGTGGAGCTTCTTTCGGATTATCGGCCTACATCAGCTGTCCGATCGAACATCTGAAAGAAGGAAAAATGCAGATAGGACCATTTGACTTTGAAGTCATCTTCACTCCGGGTCACACCAGAGGTTCCGTCATCTATGTCTTCGATGACTGCATCTTTACGGGCGATACGCTGTTTAAGGGTTCTATTGGCAGAACCGATCTGGAAGGAGGAAGCGACAGGGAAATGAAGCAGTCCCTGCAGATCTTCAGGCAGTTCGATAAAGACTACGATATCTATCCCGGGCATGATCTTCCTACGAAACTGTCGTATGAACTGGCCAATAACTACTATCTGAATCGATAAAAAAACTCACTTTCTCAAGAAATGAGTTTTTTATTTAGGATGAACTCTATTATGACAGTTACCGGCTGGAAATCTACGTCTATGAGAA
>JAFONG010000100.1 GCA_017418585.1 Erysipelotrichaceae bacterium
AGAAAAAGAACAGGTCCGATACGGATGAAGGAGAAGAAGATGGGCGTCAAGATCATAACGGATTCAGGAAGCGATATATCTCAGGAGTACGCAAGGCAGATCGGTGTGAGAGTCATACCGCTGGTATTCAGATTTGATGATCAGGAATACAACGACGGAGTAGACCTCTCCAACTACGAGTTCTATGAGAAGCTGGAAAACTGCGAAGAACTGCCGAAGACTTCCCAGATCTCGCCATACAGATACAGCGAGGTATTCAAGGAAGAAACCGCCGAGGGAAGCGAGGCTGTCTATATTTCCATCTCTTCCGGTGTATCGGGATGTTTCCAGAGCGCTACGCTGGCTGCATCCGAGTTCGACGGCAAAGTCAAGGTTTTCGATTCCAGACACTTCTGCATCAGTTTGCGGATACTGGTAGAATATGCCGCAAGGCTGTCAAAAGAAGGGAAGAACGCAGACGAAATCATGGCCCTGCTGGAAGAAGCGCAGAAGAAGGTCAGGATCATTGCCATATTCGCCACTCTGGAGAATCTGAAGAAAGGCGGAAGGATTTCATCGGCTGCCGCTTTTGTCGGAGGCATGCTGTCGATAAAGCCGGTCATTACGATTACCGACGGCAAGGTCGACGTACTTGGAAAAGTAAAAGGAATGAAGAACGGCTACAAGGCCATGAGAGAATACATCGAGAACGATGGCGGCATCGATCTAAGCATGCCGTTCAGTGTTGCCTATTCCGGTACGGATGATACAAACATCAACGGTTTCATGGAAGGAAACAGGGATCTGTTTGGCAACGCAGCAGATCTCCCGTTGTCCTACGTAGGTGCTACCGTAGGTACCTATGCCGGACCGGGTGCCATCGCTGCGGCTTATTTTGTGAAATAAAAAAACAGGAGAAAGGAATGATTATCGATTCATTTGACGACCAGTCACCCGCAAAAATCAATCCGGTCATCAATGAAAACGCAGAAACAGTAGATGCGGTGATTTTTACTTTCTCCCAAGCAATAGAAGAATATGTAGCAGAGAACTACGACTGCGAGAAGGTCGGGGAACTGCATATGGCCCATGGAGCCAGTTCTGTATATGTATTCAAGTACCACGGCAGGAAATTCGGTTTTTACCGGACCTGGGTAGGAGCTCCAGCCTGTATCGGTACAATTGAGGAATTAAGAGAGATCCTGAATACGGACAAGATCATATATTATGGCGGAGCGGGCTGTCTGAACAAGGAGATTGTCAGAGGTAAAGTCATGGTTCCGATCGAAGCGTACCGGGATGAAGGAACATCCTATCATTATGCACCGGCAGCGGATTATATCAGGATCAGAAACGCCGATGTCGTGGCTTCGTTCATGGAAGAAAACGGAATCCCTTATGTCCTTGGCAAGACCTGGACAACGGATGGATTCTATCGGGAAACAGTAAACAACTTTATGAAACACAAGGCGGATGGATGCATATCCGTAGAAATGGAAGGCTCTGCCGTACAGGCGGTATGCGATTTCAGGGGTCTGGATGTCTATATGTTCTTTACCGGCGGAGATCTGCTGGATGCACCGGAATGGACGGCAAGAAGAGAAGAAAACCAGATCAAGGATACCCAGCACGATCCGGGTCATTTCGATATCGCGCTGGCTCTTGCCGAGTATGTAACAAATCATGAAAAGAACGGAGGTCGATCATGAAAGAAAAACTGATTAGCTGTCTGATTGGATACTGTTTAGGAAACTTCCTGACCGCAGAACTTGTCGCCATGAAATACAACGGTACGAGTTCCTCGGAAATTGATTCTGGTAATCCGGGCATGGCCAACATTATGATCAATCTGGGCTTTGTTCCGGGCATACTGACTCTGATCGGCGATGTCGCCAAATGCGTCATTGCCATGCTGATTGCCAGATATCTGTTCCCTGAAGCGGATAGAAACATTATGTTCTATGCCGGATTCGGCGCAACGATCGGCCACTGTTTCCCGATATGGAGAAAGTTCAAGGGCGGTAAAGGCGTCGCTACGACCTGCATCATGATCGCCGTCTACAGTTTCCTTTGGGGTGCCGTTGCGGATATTGCCGGAGCCATCGTTGTCCTGATTACGCAGTATCTGAATCTGGCCGGTCCTGTACCGCCTCTGGTTTTTGCGATCGCCATGTTTGCTTTGAAGGACTATGAAGTAGCCGTAATGTCGGCGATCCTGTTTGTGATCGCCCTGGCAAAGCACTGGTCG
>JAFONG010000101.1 GCA_017418585.1 Erysipelotrichaceae bacterium
GTCCTGATTACGCAGTATCTGAATCTGGCCGGTCCTGTACCGCCTCTGGTTTTTGCGATCGCCATGTTTGCTTTGAAGGACTATGAAGTAGCCGTAATGTCGGCGATCCTGTTTGTGATCGCCCTGGCAAAGCACTGGTCGTTTATCATGGGTATCTTTGACCATACCACGGAGAAAACCGATGTAATCGGTGCGATCAGAAAGAAACTGAACAAGAACAAAACAAAAGATGCTTAAAACAGAAGAAGACTGCCTCAAGGCAGTCTTTCTTATGAAAAAGATGTAGAATGAAATAGTAAATGAATAACTGCATCGGCAACAGGATCATCGTTTTGGGCTGTTCAGGAAGCGGCAAGAGCACTTTTGCGAAAAAACTGCGCGAGTGTACAGGCCTTCCTCTGTTTCATCTTGACAACATCTGGTGGAAACCCGACATGAGCCACATCGCCAGGGAAGAATTCGATGAGAAGCTGGAAGCGATCCTGCAGGGCGATAAATGGATCATCGACGGCGACTACAGCCGGACTTATGAAACAAGGATCAAGGCCTGCGATACGGTCATCTTTCTTGACTGCAGCGAAGAAGAATGCATGGAAGGCATCACCCGGAGAGTCGGCGAGAAACGGAGCGACATTCCCTGGGTGGAAGAACATCTGGATCCCGAGCTGGTAGAGATGGTTCGGAGTTATCGCAGCGAAAATCGCCCTGTCCTGTATGCTTTGCTGGAACAGTATCGGGATAAAAAGAAAATCATATTCAAGACACGCCATGAAGCAGATGAGTGGCTGGATAAATACCGCAGTCAACAGAACTGAAACAAGGAGGGAACAATATGTTTGTATTCTGGGGAGATGGATCTAAAGAAGCGATGGATCTGGTAAAGAGCATCATTGTCCGCAGTACGGAGAACTTCAACTGGACGTTTATTTTCATTCTGTCCGTAGTCTTCTATGTTTACTGGTCAGAAATCAACAAGAAGAACTACAAGGTCATCTATGCCGGTCTGGCGCTGTATGGCGTTCACTGGCTGTATGAGATCGGGAATGCGATTATCGCTTATGTTTTCGGTTATCCGCTCTGGTCCGTCAGCAATGCCTCTACGACCTTCATTCTGCTGATCGGGGTCTGCTGGGAACTGTCGATGATGTTCTCTCTGGCAGGCATCATATCGTATAAGATGTTACCGGATGATCCAAAAGCAAGATATTTTGCCAAGGACGGGAAAGGCGGTATCAGCTGCAAATTCGCCGGAGCCTTAAGCATGGCTCTGCTGTTTGCGCTGGTTGAATCATTCCTGGCTGGAACATCCAACCATTCCTTTATCTGGGTTTATAAATGGTGGGGCGTACTGCCTGTATTCATAACCACATACATTCCGTTCTTCCTTGCCAGCAATTATGTTCCTGACATGGAGCCGAAGAAGAGGAACGCTTTCCTGATCGGTGTATGGGGGCTTGTAGCTTTGCTGCTCATTACTTTAATCCCATTAGGAATCATTTAAATGTTAAAGAAAAACCTGATCTGTATCCTGACAAATGCATCGTTGATGATCGTATTGCCTTTGTGTACAGTAAGATTCATCAGAAACGATGCGGCCATGGCGGTCTGTCTGATCCTGTTCTTTGCGGTTAATCCAATCGCAGCCATAATGACAGGGATTTTTACAGGCAAAAATATCTACAGTCGCTGGTTTCAGCCTTTGCTTCTGCCGGTGCTGTTTATTACAGGTGTATGGATCGCCTTTGAAATGGGAGAAAAGGATTTCCTGATCTATGCGGCTATATATCTGATATTGGGATATCTTTCAGCGATTATCACGGTTTTTATAAATAAGAAAAATCAACGATATTAAGAAAAAACTGAGTATAGGAGAAGACTATGAGAAATCTGGTTGGATACTGCGGACTGGATTGTGAGAAATGCGATGCCTACATCGCTACGTTAAACAACGATCAGCAGCTACGGGAAAAGACCGCAAAGCTTTGGAGTGAATTGAATCAGTATCCGATCACTCCGGAACAGATCAACTGTCAGGGTTGCAGAGTTGAAGGAGTGAAAACGGTATTCTGTGACAGCCTTTGTGAGGTCCGTAAGTGTGCCATGAAGAAGAAGATGGAAACATGCGGTGTATGCCCGGAGATGGAACAGTGTCCGAAGCTTGGCGTAATGGTTTCAAATAATCCTGATCTGCTGAACAATCTGAGAGAAAAATGAAAAGAGAAATAATAAAAGATAAACCGGAAATGAAAAGGATCGAAATCATTGGTGATAATTATTTCGGTTATTGGGATAGAGAACGTATCGCCTGCAGAGGCATCGTCATTCAGGATGATAAGGTACTTCTTTCTTACGAGACAAAGACTGATACCTGGATGCTTCCAGGAGGAGGTCTAGAAGACGGTGAAGATGAAAAATCCTGCTGCTGCAGAGAGGTTTCTGAAGAAACGGAAATCATCGTCGAACCGCTGTCTTGTGTTCTGGAAATCGATGAATACTACGAAAACTGCAGATATGAAACGAAGTATTATACGGCTTCCGTTAAAGGAAGATGTGAAACCAGACTGACGAAAAGAGAAGAAGAAACCGGGATGGAGCAAAGATGGCTTATGATCAATGAAGCCATAGATGTCTTCTCTACGCACACTTTCTATGACGGTACCGATGAAATGAAAAGAGGGCTGTATCTGCGTGAGTATACAGCCTTATGTGAACTGTTTAAGAAGAACTGAATCAATATGAAAAGATACATCGCATTGTTGAGGGGCATCAATATCAGCGGCAAAAACAGGATTCCGATGGCTGAACTGAAAAAGGGATTTGAGGATCTTTCTTTTCAGAACGTAAAGACTTATCTCAACAGCGGAAATGTGATTTTCTCTAACGGTGAAGAGGATAATCAAGCACTGAAAAGCATTATTGAGCAGATGATCAAAGAAAGATTCGGGTTGCAAATCCCTGTTTATGTCATCACAAAAGAAAAACTGGAAGACATACTGGATCATGCACCGGAGTGGTGGGGAAAAGGTGACAAGGAGATTTATGACAATCTGATCTTTATCCTGCCTCCGGCGACATTCTCCGAAGTATATGAGAGGATCGGAGAACCGAAGGAAGGTCTGGAAAAGATTATGAACTATCGGGATGTCATCTTCTGGTCATTCGATCTTAAACATTACCAGAAAACGAACTGGTGGCCTAAGACTGCCGGTCTGGAAATCGGGATGAAGCTGACGATCAGAACCGCGAATACGGTCAGAAAGATCGTCGCCATGTGATGGCATTAAGGAATTGTGCTGATGGAAAAGAAGAAACCCGGAGACATGCTCCATGACGGCGTACTTGCCTATGGGGTGGTCATTGGAAGATTTGTGTTTGAAAATGAGTTTTCTCTGGAAGACGCAGATCTTTCCCTTACGGAGACTTATCAGGAAAAAGGATGATACTCGTGATGTTTTAAATCTCTCATCCAACAGATTAAAGGAAGACATGAAGCATATGATCAGGATCATCAGCAACAGAAAAGCAGAAAGAATCATCAGACATTTTAGTGAATGGATCAATACGGTATCAAATCGTTACCGTGTTCCTTCTGCCGTAATCAAGGCGATCTTATACACGGAAATGACCAGGATGGATATACTGGATCCTTTGGTGGATCTGATTGTCGGGACTCGTCTGTTCGCCAGGAAAGACAGTTCAACGGGCTATGCCCAGATTTTTGCCTACGTCGGCGTGAATGCCGTAAACTTCGCGGTCGATGAAGGGCTTGCGGATTATCGGAAACTGAACATTCCCTGCGAACACCGTCTTGACAGCAGCGATCCAAAGGATGTCCATACGATGTGGAAATACCTGCATCGTAATCCTGAAGCGAACATCGAGATCGCCGCTTTAAATATCCTTTGCGCAGCCAAAGAGATGACCGGAAGGATTGATTTCGCAAGTTTTTCGGAAGACGAACTGAAACTGGTGCTGACCCGATACAATGCCAATACGGACCATATCACGGCTTATGGAGAAGAGGCCTATGGGCATTATCTTCGTTATCGAAACAATTAAACGTTTTTACTGATGAATCGCCCCGTTCTCTATGATAGAATAAAGACAGATAAGTGGAAGAAGAAACCGGGAGAGATTTCCAGACAGGAAACACCGAAGGGGATCAGAAACTCTCAGGTAAAAGGACCGGTTTTGGACAGACTCTGGAGAGCAATATGCACCAAAGAAGCAATCCTCAAAAGGGAGAATCTTTCAGGTAAAAAAACAGAGGCAGGAAAACGGTTTTCCTGTCTTTTTCAAAGAAAAGGAGAATAATAATATGGAACTGAAAACACCTTTGTATGATGTTCATGTGAGGGAAAAAGGGAAGATCGTCCCGTTTGCGGGCTATCTGCTACCGGTTCAGTATGAGGGAGTCATCGCGGAACATCTGGCAGTACGCAAACAGGCCGGTCTTTTTGATGTCTCGCACATGGGAGAGATCACGATCAAGGGACCGGGAGCGCTGGCTACCTTGAACCATCTGCTTACCAACGACTTCACCAGGATGTCGACCGGCAAGGTCAGATACAGCGTCATGTGCAACGAAAACGGCGGATGTGTCGACGACCTGCTGGTATACAAGTTCGGCGAGGAGGACTACTTCCTGGTCGTGAACGCTTCCAACCGTCATAAGGATTTTGAGCACATGAAGAAGAACATCCTTCCGGATACGGAAATCGAGGATATTTCCGATACTCTTGCGCAGGTCGCTCTGCAGGGCCCGAATTCCAGAGAAATCATGAAGAAAGTCATGAAGGAAGAGGATATTCCGGAGAAGTACTATACGGCCAAGAGAAATGTCGATATCGGCGGCATGGACTGCATCATTTCCTATACGGGATATACCGGAGAAGCGGGTTACGAGATCTATACGGCAAACGAGAATGCCGAGAAGATGTGGGATCTTCTGAGAGAAAACGGAAAAGAATTCGGTCTGATCCCATGCGGTTTAGGCGCAAGAGATACGCTGCGTCTGGAAGCTTCGATGCCGCTGTACGGTCATGAGATGGATGAAGTGATTTCGCCGCTTGAAACGGGTCTGGACTTTGGCGTCAAGATGGACAAGGAAGAATTCATCGGTAAGCAGGCGCTGCTGGATAGAGGAGAACCTAAGATCTGCAGAGTCGGTCTGACGATCCTGGACAGAGGCGTCTTAAGAGAGCACCAGGATGTCTATATCGGCGATGAAAAGATCGGTCATACGACCAGCGGAACCTTCTCGCCGCTGCTGAAGACTTCCATTGCCATGGCTCTGATCGACAGGAAGTATTCGGCTCTGGATACGGTAGTGGAAGTAGATGTCAGAGGAAGAAGATTAAAGGCTAAGATCGTAGAAATGCCTTTCTATACCAGAAACAGATAAACATTAAAGGAGGAAAGAAAAATGTTTAAAAATCCTGAAGAACTGAAGTATACCAAGACTCATGAATGGGTAAAAGAAGAAGACGGTCTTTATGTTGTAGGTCTGACCGACTTTGCGCAGGATGCGCTGGGCGATATCGTATTTGTCAATCTGCCTCAGACAGGTGATGCGGTTACAGCAGGAGAAGCTTTTTCCGATGTCGAGTCTGTCAAGGCCGTCAGCGATGTTTTCTCTCCGGTGACCGGCGTTGTTGCGGAAATCAACGAAGAGATACTGGACAATCCTGCATTGGTTAATGAAGACTGCTACGGCGCATGGCTGATCAAAGTCAGTGACGTAACGGGAACCGAAGAACTGCTGGATGCGGCAGCATACGAAGAAGTCTGTGCAAACGAGGCCTGATCATGGGCAGATATATTCCTGAAACACTGAGTGAACAGGAAGCCATGCTGAAGGACATCGGTTATACATCGATCGATGACCTTTACTCCATGGTTCCTGAGCAGGTAAAACTGAAAGATCTGAATATTCCGGAAGGAAAGTCGGAACTGGAAGTCCTGGAACAGATGAAAGAGATCGCCGGACAGAACACCGTGTTCAGATCGATCTTCCGCGGAGCGGGTGTCTATGCCCACCATATTCCGGCTATCGTCAAGACGATCACTTCCAAGGAAGAATTCGTAACGGCTTATACTCCATATCAGGCCGAGATCTCCCAGGGTGTTCTGCAGTCCATATTCGAATATCAGACGCAGATCTGTGAACTGACCGGTCTGGATGTTTCCAATGCGAGCGTCTACGACGGTGCGGTTGCGGCTGCAGAAGCGATTTTCATGACTCTGGAAAGAAACAAAGACGAGATCCTGGTTTCCGATACGATAGACCCGGAAACGCTGGCTGTCATTAAGACGTATTGCGAAAGCAGAAGCGTTAAAGTAACGCTGCTGAAAAACAGGAGTCATCTCACGGATCTTGAAGAAGTCAAGAAGAGTCTGAACGAAAGAACCGCAGGATTATATATTGAAAGTCCGAACTACTATGGTCTGGTTGAAGATGTTGAAGCTTTTGCGGAACTGATGCATGAAAACAAGGCCAGGATCATTGAAGGCTGCGATCCTGTTTCTCTGGCTTTATACAAGGCTCCGGGAGAAATGGGAGTCGATATTGCGGTCGGTGAAGGCCAGCAGCTGGGTCTTCCGATGGGATTCGGCGGTCCGTATCTTGGTTTCATGAGCTGCAGGAAAGAACTGATGAGAAAGCTTCCGGGCAGGATCGTCGGTGAAACGACTGACCATGAAGGAAGAAGAGCTTATGTTTTGACCCTGCAGGCAAGAGAACAGCACATCCGCAGAGAAAAGGCTTCCAGCAATATCTGTTCCAACGAGGCTTTATGCGCGATGACGGCTTCCGTCTATCTGGCGGCAATGGGTCCTGAAGGGATGCAAAAACTGGCTTTGAGCTGTTATTCCAATGCGCATTATCTGGCAGAAAAACTGAATGATATTGGATTCAGGAGAATAGACGAGGGCGAATTCTTCGATGAATTCCTGACTGATTCCCCTGTTGATCCGAAACTTCTGGAAGATAAACTGGCAGAAAAGAAGATCCTCTCCGGTCTTCCGCTGGATGAAGGGATCCTGTGGTGCGCGACCGAGCTCAATACCAAAGACAAGATCGACGAGCTGATCAAAGCGATCAGGGAGGTGATGTAATGAAACTCTTGTTTGAAAGAAGCGTCAAAGGCAGAGGAAGCGATATCCTTCCTGAGATCACGACAGGCAGTTACAGGCCTGAAACGAAATATCTCCGTCAAAGCAAGATGCATCTGCCGGAGATCTCGGAAGTCGATCTGGGCAGACATTATACGCAGCTGATGAAGCAGACCCATGGTGTCAATGACGGTTTCTATCCGCTGGGTTCCTGCACCATGAAATACAATCCGCGTGTGGATGAAGAGACGGCTTCCTTACCGGATTTCACGCAGATTCACCCGTTACAGCCTGTGAATACCGTTCAGGGCTGTATGAAAGTACTGCATAAAGCCGGAAGACTCCTGTGCGAGATCACCGGCATGGATGCGATGACCTTTGAACCGGCAGCCGGTGCGCATGGCGAATATACCGGATTGCTGTTGATCAGAAAATATCATCAGGATAGAAACGATACGGAAAGAGTCAATATCATCGTTCCGGATTCAGCACACGGTACCAACCCGGCTTCCGCAGCGATGGCAGGATTCAAGGTCGTAAACATTCCTTCCAACGACAAAGGCGGTGTCGATCTGGATGCCTTAAGGGCTGCGGTTGGAAAGGATACTGCAGGACTGATGCTGACAAATCCGAATACTTTAGGTCTGTTTGACCCGAACATTCTCGAAATAACCAGGATCGTTCATGAAGCAGGCGGACTGTGCTACTATGACGGTGCCAATCTGAATGCGATCATGGGCAGAGTCAGACCGGGAGACATGGGCTTTGACTGCGTTCATTTGAATCTGCATAAGACATTCGCTACTCCGCACGGAGGAGGCGGTCCGGGTTCAGGACCTGTGGGCTGCAAGGAATTCTTAAAGAAGTTCCTGCCGTGCCATATGGTCGAAGAAAGAGACGGATTCTATTATTTCGACGATCCGGAAAAATCCATGGGACAGGTCAGGAGTTTCTATGGCAACTTCCTGGTTGTCGTTAAGGCTTTGACTTACATTCTGACTTTAGGAAAGAAAGGAATTCCTGAAGCTTCCGGCAAGGCGGTGCTGAATGCCAACTACATGATGCACCAGCTCAAGGATCATTACCATGTCGCCTATGATCAGATCTGCATGCATGAATTCGTGCTGAGTCTGGATGACCTGAAGAAAGAAACGGGCGTATCCGCGATGGACATCGCCAAGGGATCCCTGGATTTCGGTATTCATCCTCCTACAATGTATTTCCCGCTGATCGTACACGAGGCTCTGATGTTTGAACCGGCCGAAACCGAAAGCAGAGAGACGATCGATGAAGCCGTAAAGATCTATCTGGATCTGTATGAAAAAGCGCACAGCGATCCGGAATACCTGCATAATGCACCGCATCACTGTCCGATCGGAAGACCTGACGACGTCAAGGCTGCCAGAGAACCGGTTCTGAAATACGAATTCAATGACTAAGCTTTACGCTGTGGCGTCCGATCGTTTCGACGTCTACTACAATCAGGCTCTGGAAAAACAGCTGCTGGACCGGGCTGGAGAGGATGAAATCATCCTGTACCTGTGGCGCAACGACAAGACGGTTGTAATAGGCAAAAACCAGGACGCCTACAGCGAATGCAATACTGAAGCTCTGAACCATGACGGCGGTTTCCTTGCCCGAAGGATTTCGGGTGGGGGAGCCGTCTACCATGATCGGGGAAATCTGAATTTTACGTTTGTCTGTAAGAAAGATCTATTCGATATTGACAGACAGGATCAGATCATTCTCGATGCCTTGAATCATCTGGGTATCAGAGCGATGAAGAACGGCAGGAACGATCTGCTGATCGATGACAGGAAGTTTTCCGGCCATGCCTACTACAGAGGCAAAGAAAACTGCTTCCATCATGGAACCATCATGCTGGAAGTAAACGAAGAAGCACTGGAAAAATATCTGAACGTTTCGATGCTGAAGCTGCGTTCTAAGGCCGTAAAGTCAGTTAGATCCAGAATAGTCAACCTGAAGCAGATCAGAAACGATCTGGATCTGGATATGCTGAAAGAAGCCATGATCCTTGCCTTTGAACGGATGTATGGATCGAAGATTTCGGAATACCCGTTCGATGAAAAGGAAATAGAGAAAAAAAGATCTTTCTTCGCCGATAAGCAATGGATCTACGGCCCTGTGATCGATCTGAAATACAAAAAACAGGCCCGCTTTGACTGGGGCACAGTCAGGATCCTGTATGAGCTGAATGATGGCAGGATCAGCGATCTGAAGGTCTATACGGATGCCTTGAAACAGGATCTTGCAGAAGATCTGGAAGAAAGCCTGATTGGAAAAAGAATATGCGAGCTGGACATCTCAGATGACGAAACAGGAGATGTTATCAGCCTGCTGAAAGAGGAAAACAATGAGATATGATGTGATGATCATCGGCGGCGGTCCGGGAGGCTACAGCGCCGCAAATAAGGCCGGCAAGAACGGTTTGAAAACGATCCTGTTTGAGAAGGATCAGATTGGCGGTACCTGTCTGAACAGAGGATGTATCCCGATGAAAGCGCTGATTCAGTCTGCCCGTGTCTATCGCGATGCGAAACAGGGAGAGCTGTTCGGCGTTGCGGCAGAGAATCTGTCGATCAATTATGGGATGGTCAAAGAAAGAAGGGACTTTGTTGTTTCTTCATTAAGAAGCGGCATTGAGAAATCGCTGAAAGCAAATAAAGTTGAAACGGTCAAAGGTTTCGCCCGGATCATAGGCAAAGACAGGATCTCCTGCAACGGAGAGATCTACGAGGGAGACCACATCATCATCGCCGCCGGCTCCATTCCTTCGATCCCGCCGATTGAAGGCAGGGAGTACGCAATCACTTCGGATGATGTTCTGGAAAAGGATCATCAGCTGAAGGAATCGATCATCATTATCGGCGGAGGCGTCATTGGCTGTGAGATTGCGGATGCGTTCTGCGGCTTTGGAGTAAAGGTAACAGTCATTGAAATGGCGGACCGTCTGCTGCCGACGCTGGACAGAGAACTTGGAACAAGACTTGCCATGTTCTTCAAAAAGAAAGGCATCGAAGTCATCTGTTCGGCTGCCGTAAGGAAGATCGGTGCGGATCACAGTGTTGTATATACCGATAAAAAAGGAGAAGAACAGATCGCCAATGCAAAGGAAGTTCTGATCGCAACCGGCAGAAGGGCAAATATAGCTTCTCTTACAGATGGAGACTTCACACTGGAAACAGGAAGAGGAATCGTTTCCGATGGAAACTGCAGAACGAATTTCGAAAACATCTTTGTGATCGGCGATGCCAGGCAAGGAAATATACAGCTTGCCCATGTTGCGGAAGCCCAGGGTGAGAATGTCATCGATCTGATTCTCGGAAAAGAAGCATCCCACGACATGAGCGTGATCCCTAGCGGCGTCTATACCGACCCGGAGATCGCGTGTGTCGGGTTAGGCGAAGACGAACTGAAGGAGAAAGGGATTGCCTGTCAGACGAAGAAGTATCTGACCGGAGCAAACGGGAAGTGTCTGATCGAAAACAGTGAGAGCGGATTTGTGAAGATCGTTACGGTCGACAATGTGATCGTAGGAGGTCAGATCATCACTCCGCATGCGACGGAGCTGATCAGCGAACTGACGCTAGCCGTGCAGAAGAAACTGAAAATCGGCGAACTGTCCGAGGTTATCCATCCGCATCCGACGATATCAGAGATGATCTGGGACAGCGTAAAACTGTAAAAACAAACCGCTTTCTGTATTTAAATCAATACAGAGCGGTTTTTTCTTTGTTCAAAAACCGTATTTTGGATTATAATTGTATTAGCAGCTCTGAACGTAGCTCAGCTTGGTAGAGTGCTCGGTTCGGGACCGAGAGGCCGAGAGTTCAAATCTCTTCGTTCAGACCATTGGATATGAGCCCTGGAAACGGGGCTTTTATCATGCTTTTTTGATGTATAGATGTATAATGAAAATAAGGAGAAAAACTATGGAAATGAAATTTTATCGTTGTAAACGCTGCGGTCAGATGGTTGCGATCGTCAACAAGACTTCCTGCCCGGTTGTATGCTGTGGAGAACCGATGGAAGAGATCGTTCCGGGAACATCCGACGGCGCTGTAGAGAAGCATGTTCCGGTATATGAGGTAAAGGATAATAAAGTATATGTCAGAATCGGTGAAGTGGATCATCCGATGATTGAACAGCATTATATCGAATGGGTAGCGATACAGACTAACAAAGGCAATCAGCGCAAGGCTTTGAAACCGGAAGAAAAACCGGAAGCCGTTTTCGCTCTTCTGGAAGACGAAGAAGTACAGGCTGTCTACGCATACTGCAATCTGCACGGTCTCTGGAAAGCCTGATCATTGAACTTCATTGAAGTCCTGCACATGCAGGACTTTTTTGTTGTTTTATGGGCTTAAAATATTGTTTTTTATGCTTTAAAAAGAATAGAATAATAGTAATGAAAAAAGCGAAGAAAGATATGGACGGGCTGCCCGGACACAGTACATATTCGATTAACGAAGCGTAGTAATGACATAGGCGGATCCTTTTACTGATTTGCTGAATGTCAGCTGAAAGGAGAACGCAGATGCAGAAGATATTTATCACAAAAAAAGGTGAACTGGTTGGCATTGATGCACCTCAGAAGGGATGCTGGATCAATCTGGTCCATCCTACCGAAAAAGAACTGGTTGAAATTGAAGAGAAGTACGAGATCGAAGCAGATGACCTGAGAGCCGCGCTGGATGAAGAAGAAACGACCCGTATTACGAAAGAAGATAACTATACTTTAATACTTGTCGACATTCCTTCTACGGAAGAAAAAGATGGCAAGAGCCGTTTTATTACGATCCCGTTGGCTATCATTCTGGCCAAGGATGCTTTGATCACGGTCTGTCTGGAAAGCACGCCGATCCTGAACTTCTCGGGTAAGGCCAAGAAGTCCGTCGATACCAAGCTGAAAACCAGAATGCTTCTGACTATCCTTCTGGAAAATGCCAAGCTGTATCTGAAGAATCTGCGTCAGATCAACAGACAGTCGGAACAGCTGGAAGTCGTTCTGCACCATTCCATCGAAAATCCTGTCCTGCTGGAGATGATGGAACTGGGAAGAAGTCTTCTCTACTTTACGACATCCCTGAAAGGGAACAATGCCGTTCTGGAAAAACTGACCAAATCGGCTGCGATTACAAGATACGAAGAAGATGAAGATCTGCTGGAAGATGTCGTGATCGAATCGAAACAGGCTTCGGAAATGGCGGACACCTACAGCGGCGTCATCAACGGCATGATGGATGCTTATTCTTCCATTATTTCCAACAACATGAACGTAGTTCAGAAGTTCATTGCGATTGCTGCCATCGTCATTTCCATTCCAAGCATCATCTTCGATGCCTACGGCATGAATATTGACGGCGTACCGTTCGAGAATTCTCCTTACGCCTTTGTCGTAGTCGTTGCTGCAGCTGCCGTCGCTTCTCTGCTGGTACTTCGTTATTTCAACCACAAGCAGATGTTCTAGGATATTCGAGATGCCTTCATGCGGTGAATGCACAAATAGATAAAAGAACGATCGGATCCTGAAAAGGATCCTTTTTATCTGTTTTATTTTTTGAGTACTCATATTATAATTATTTATAGTATAAGAAGAGAGATAATGAGCGATTTAAAAGAATTTAAATGTCCCAACTGTGGAGGCATACTGGAATTTGATGCAAAGACACAGAAAATGAAGTGTCCGTACTGCGACGGAACGTTTGATCCGGATCTTTTCAATGACGAAATCGACTTTACGGTTGACGGAGAGCAGTGGAACGATTCTGATCTGGTAATGTATACCTGCAATTCCTGCGGCGGTACGATCATGGCTGACAAGGATACGGCAGCCAGCAGCTGCCCTTACTGCGGCAATCCTGTTGTCATGACAGGGAATGTTTCGGGGATCTATAAACCGAAGAAGATCATTCCCTTTAAGCTGGATAAGAAAGAAGCGAAGGAAAGATACAGAAAGTTCCTTAAGGGAAAGACTCTGCTTCCAAATGCGTTCAAAAGCGAAGCGACCATCGATGAGATCAAGGGTATCTATGTGCCGTACTGGAACTTTGACGGCAAGGCCAGCGCAAGAATGTGGTTCGATGCCACAAGGAGACGTCACTGGATCGAGGGCGACTACAACTGTACGGAAATCAGCTATTATAAAGTCTTCCGTGCCGGCAGTATCGGATTCATGGATGTACCGGTAGATGCTTCCAGCAAGATCGGCGATGAAATGACGCAGTCCATCGAACCGTTCGATGTCAGAGACAGTAAAGGTTTCAACGAGAACTACCTGGCCGGATATCTGGCCGATAAATATGATGTAGGCGTAGAAGAATCAAGGAAGATCGCCAACAGCCGTATTGCCAATTCCACGGCATCCATGTTCGCTTCAACGACATCGATGTACGACAGCTGCATCCCTTCTTCTTCCAGCATTTACATCAATCAGGGCAAGCAGGAATACGTGATGTATCCGATCTGGCTTCTGAATGTGAAATACAGGGACAAGATCTATTCCTTTGCGATGAACGGTCAGACCGGAAAGTTCGTCGGCACTCTGCCTACGGATAAGGGAAAACTGATATCGATCGTATTGGGTGTGTTCCTGGCGGTTACGGCGGCGCTGACGGCGATCCAGTATGTCGTCTATATGGTGAGGTAGCGGTATGAAGAAGATATTGTGTATACTGTTCGCCATACTGCTGCTGGGAATGGGCCAGCAAGTATATGCCGAAGACGGCCATATCATCATGAAGGACGGCGGTACGGATTATTCATCCTACGAGACCTATCAGGAACTGAACGAAGATCTTGAAAGGATCGAAAACGAGTACGATATTGCCATCTACTTCATCTACGACGATTCAATCGAAAACAGCGAAAACGGCGTCTCATCCTATGCCAAGGATTTTCTGAACAGACATCTGGGTGCCAAGAATACCGTTGTCATGGTAGTCGCAAAGAATTACTATACAGTAAAGACGGACGGCCCGCAGGGAAGTCTGGTGTCAAACGAAGCAAGAAAGCTATTTGAACTGTACAACAACGCTTCAAGCCGTTATGACGGGATCGAGGCTTTCTATCAGTACGTAGTGAAGATCATCAATGAGGAAACCTATGTCAGCGGCGCTCCAAGGGTAAGCGGCAAACCTCGCGTCTATGACGGGGCAGGTCTGCTTAGCAGTGATGAAGTTTCATCCTTGACCAAGAAGCTGAAAGATCTCTCTGACAGGCACAACATGGATATTCTTGTACTGACCTCAGATACTCTCAACGGCATGGATACCGATAATTATGCGGACGACTTCTACGACTACAACGGCTACAAGGATGACGGCGTTCTGCTGTTTATCTCCATGTCGACCAGCGAGATGTACATTTCCACCAAGGGAAGAGGTACGGACTATATCACCGATTACGGTATCGACTATATCTTCGGGCAGATTTCCGACGATCTGTCTTCAGACAGATTCTATGATGCTTTCGTAAAGTATGCGGATCTGACGGACGGACTGATCGCGGAAGCGGAAAGCGGCAACGTCGTCGATGTCGACAGCAAGCCGAAGAAAAGCTTCACTGCCGCCAATGTGGGCATTTCAGCCATTGCAGGACTGATCACTTCCCTGATCACCGCTCTGGTTCTGAAAGGGCAGATGAGAAACGTTCATTACGAAAGATATGCGGGAAACTATGTTGTCAGCAACAGTTTCCACATTACCGGCATGTCGGACATGCTGGTTAACAGACACGTCAGCAGAACCCCTCGTTCAAGAAGCAATACTTCATCCGGACATGGTCCGACTCATTATTCCGGAGGGGGTTCGCACACGCACACTTCTTCAAGTGGTTCAAGTCATGGCGGACATGGCGCTCACTTTTAGAATAAAGAATTAAATCAAAGGAGGAATTTAGAATGGGTTTAATTAAAGCTTTAGTTGGTTCGGTTGCCGGAACATTAAGTGACACCTGGAAGGATTATTTTGTATGTGATTCTTTAGACAACGACACTTTGATGGTTAAGGGAACCAAAAGGGGCTACAGCGGTTCAAACGATGTCATCACCAACGGTTCAGGAATCGTCGTTAACGAAGGTCAGTGCGCTCTGGTTGTCGAAGAGGGCAATATTCTGGAAGTTGCGGCTGAGCCGGGCAACTACACGTTTGACTCAAGCATGTCGCCAAGCATTTTTGACGGCGGCATTGAAGGACTGAAGAATACTTTCAAGGACGCTTTAGGCAGATTCACTTACGGCGGAGATGTCAACAAGAGCCAGAGAGTATACTACGTCAATACCAAAGAGATCATGGGCAACATGTACGGCACTTCTACACCGATTCCATTTAGAGTTGTAATAGATAAGAACAGCGGTGTAGATGCGGATATCGCTGTCAGATGCAACGGTGAATATTCATTCAGGATCGTCAATCCGCTGCTGTTCTATCAGAACGTTGCAGGCAATAGGGCAAGCCGTTTCGATAAGGATGAACTGATTTCCCTGATGAAGTCAGAAATGCTGGATGCATTGAATCCTGCATTCGCCAAGATCTCGGAAATGGGTATCAGATACTCTGAACTTCCTTCGCACACTGCAGAGCTGAAAGAAGCTGTTGCCGAAGTGCTGAGCAAGAAATGGGAAGAAGAAAGAGGTATCGCTTTCCAGAGCATTACGGTCAATTCCGTAACGGTTCCGGAAGCAGATGCGGAAAGAATCAAGAATGCGCAGTTCGCAGCTCTGAACAAGGATCCTGAGATGGCTAATGCAACTCTGGTTACCGCTACGGCTGATGCGATGAGAGATGCGGCAAAGAACCCTAGCGGTGCCGGTGCCGGATTCGTCAATGTCAATATGGCACAGAATGCCGCTACAGGTCTTTACCAGCACACCGCCCCTGCACAGCAGCAGGAAGTATACGGCTACTGTCCGTTCTGCGGCAAAGCTCTTCCGATTCCGGGCGCGAAATTCTGTCCGTTCTGCGGAAAAGAACTCGCATAGTTCAACCCGATCGAACTTCAAAACCTGTCAGAAATGACAGGTTTTTTATTGTTTTCATAACTGCTTAAACCGTTCTATGATATGATTAAGATACAATATGAAATTTACAGATGTCTTATCAGTACTTAGCGGTCTGGCGATCTTCCTCTATGGCATGGAAGTCATGGGAAGCGGTTTTAAGCACATGGCCGGAGGAAAACTCCAGGATTTTCTTGAGAAGCTGACGAAAAAACCGCTTGTAGCCATGCTGGCGGGAATACTGGTAACGGCTCTTATTCAGTCATCCGGTGCAACTACAAGCATGCTTGTAAGTTTTGTCAATGCCGGAATCATGAGAGTAGCTCAGACGGTTTACGTAATTCTGGGCAGCAACATCGGTACGACGATCACCGGTCACCTTATGGCCTTGGACGTAGGACTTGTTGCTCCGTTTATGGCGTTTATCGGTGTCTGCCTGATCATGTTTGTAAAGAACGACAAACTGAATGCGATCGGCGAAATTATGATGGGCCTTGGTTTTGTCTTTCTGGGAATGGAAACCATGTCCGGAGGTCTTGCTCCTTTGGGAAGGTCGCAGTTCTTCCTGAACATTCTTTCCAGCATGCAGAATCCGATATTCGGTATACTGGTCGGTTTTGTTCTTACCACGATTGTTCAGTCTTCTTCCGCTTCGTTAGGTATTATCCAGTCACTCGCAAAAAGCGGACTGGTTACGATCAAGGACGTCATGTTCTTCAACCTTGGCCAGAATCTTGGCTCATGTACAACAGCCATGCTGGCGTCGCTTTCATTCAACAGAGACGCAAAAAGAGTGTCCATCATAAACTTCACGTTCAATATCGTCAATGCTGTGCTGTTTACGATCCTTTATTCATTGTTCCCGTTCGAAAGAATGTACGAAATGCTGGCACCGGGTAGAGTTGTTGAACAGATCGCCCTGATGCATACCTTTACCAATGTCGTTACTTCTCTGGCCTGTTTCCCGATAGCCGGACTTCTTTCGAAAATCGCCTATCTGATCATCCCTGATCAGGGAAGCGAGAAGAAACTCCAGCCTGAAATCACTCAGCCGACGAATATCGAAAACAACCCGGTCTTCAATATTTACGGTATCAATATTGAGCTCAGCAACATGTTCAAGATTGTAAAGGACAGCATTCACAAAAGCATCGATGCCATTCTGGAACATTATTCTGCCATCGATGAGATCAGAAAGAACGAGAATGAAGTCGATCTGATTAACAAGGGCATCTCCAAGAACCTTTCTCTGCTGATGGCCAGCAATCTGAATGCGCATGAATCCAGACAGGCAGCCTCCATGTTCTCGATCAATATCGATCTGGAAAGGATGAGCGATCATGCGCTTAACATCGCCGAAGCGGGTGAAGATCTGGTCAGTTCCGATCTTTCTTTCTCGATAGATGCATATGACGAGATCCATGAGCTCTCACAGCTCTTATTGGATAGTCTTCTGATGATTGATCACATCATCGAAACGGGAGAATTCGATGTCATGGAAGGAATCGATTCCAACGAGGAAAAGATTGATGATCTCTGTTTCCGATATCGTGATATTGAAATCGAGAGAATGAAAAAAGACACGGATGAATCCGAATCCGGTGTTGTATATTCGGAAATGCTGATCGACATCGAAAGGATAGGCGATCATATCGTCAACATAGCTGAAAGTCTTCGTAACAGCATGCAGGACCTCTAAGGTCCTTTTGTTAACCTTTTGATTCTGATGCACTATACTAAATAAGCGCGGAAAAGCGCCAAGCGGTCTGAGAAGCATAAGGATAGGATGATACCATCCTTATGGATTCAGGCCTTTTTTATTGCACCCGGGAAAGGGGAACTATATGGCAAAAACATTCAATATCATTAATCGTCGCGACCTTCCCACCGGTGAGAAGAAAGCCGTCCTTGTTGTTAAAGGCAAGTCTGCTGCCAATCCAAACTATTTCGTCAGGGTGCTCAGGCTTTGCCTGTAGCTCTTTGAAAACAGACTGTCGATGAAATGGTATACTAGAATTAATAAGCAGTATAGAACAATTAAGAACCGTAAGGATTATGATCTGAAACAGGAGAATTAACGATGAGCGATATACTAAAACTGATGGAAACAAGACACAGCGTCAGACAGTATTTGGATAAAACGATTCCTGCGGATATCAGGACAGAACTGGATACATACGCATCTGAACTGAACATGACAGGGAATCTGCATATTCAGATCATCTATGATGAAGCGGAATGCTTCAGCAGTGCTTTGGCGCATTACGGCAGGTTTGAAAACTGCAGCAACTATATTGTCATGGCCGGAAAAAAGACTGACGATCTGGAAGAACGCTGCGGCTATTATGGACAGCTTCTGGTGCTGAAAGCTCAGGTTCTGGGACTGAATACCTGCTGGGCAGCTTTGACCCATGGAAAGAGCAAGGCTGTTCTGAAAAAAGACGAGAAAGAAGTCATCATTATTGCCTTGGGTTACGGAAAGACGCAGGGAAGTCCGCATAGGAGCAAGTCTCCGTCAGAAGTCAGCGACATTACAGGAGATTCTCCTGAATGGTACAAAGAAGGCATTCAGGCCGCGCTTATGGCACCGACAGCGGTCAATCAGCAGAAGTTCCGTTTTACCCGAAACGGCAATGAAGTAACGGTAAGACCGGGAAAGATCGGCAGCTGTCTTAAAATCGATCTGGGTATCGTGAAATGTCACTTTGAACTCGGAGCAGGAAAAGAAAACTTTGAATGGGTCTAAGAGACCGTAAGGAGAGCATATGGAATACATCAGGGTAACAAAAGAGAATCTGGAGAAGGAGCACATCTGCTGTGCGATCTCCAGCAACAGGGATATCCAGGTATCATCAAAGAAAGCCTGGCTTTCTGATCGTTTTGACGAGGGGCTGGTTTTCTTAAAGAGTGTTGAAAGAGGGAAATGCTTCATTGAATATCTGCCTGCGGAAAATGCCTGGAATCCGATCGATGCGGAAGGATATACCTATATCGACTGTCTCTGGGTATCCGGCTCATTCAAGGGACACGGATATTCAAGCGACCTGCTGGAGGCGTGCATCTCCGACAGCAAGGTCCGCAACAGAAAAGGTCTGTGCATTCTTTCTTCAGACAGAAAGAAGCCGTTTCTTGCCGATCCTAAATATCTAAGACATAAGGGCTTTATGGTATGCGATGAAGCGGATAACGGAATACAGCTGTGGTATCTTCCGTTTAAGGAAGATGAAACGGTTCCGAAGTTTAAAGAATGTGCCAGACATCCGCAAGTCGATGAACGGGGATATGTTCTGTATTATACGAACCAGTGCCCGTTTAACGCCAAGTATGTGCCGATTCTGGAAGAGACCGCAAAAAAGTACAACATCAGTTTCAAGGCGATCCGTATCAGCAGCAGACAGGAAGCGCAGAACGCTCCGACGCCGATTACGACTTACGCCTTGTTCCATGACGGGGAATATCTGACGAACGAGCAGATGAACGATACAAAGTTTCTGAAACTGGCATTAGAGAAAACGGCATAAAAGATGTTTAAAGAAAAGAAAACACTGATATATATTATTGGAACGCTTCTTTTGGCGGGATTACTTGCCGCATTCTTTTTAAGACCGTCTGTCCGATTTGTGCAAGAGGAACAGGTCCTGGAAAGAACCGTTCTTTATCCGGCAGAAGACTATGTCGTCAAGAGCAACGGCAATGCTGTTCCGGAAGCGGAATATCTTGATACAGAAGAAGTTGGAGTTCACCGTTTCCATTACACGGTAACGAAATGGATCTTCAAGAGGGATACCGTTTTTACCTATGAAGTTGTCGATACGACGCCTCCTGTCATTGAGATCAAAGAGAAAAGAGTCGTCAAGGATCCGGGAGATATCTATTCCGTAGAAGAGATCAACAGCAACATTTCCGTAAATGAAGGATCTTTTTTCTACGAGACGGATTATGATTCTGAACGGTCGGCTGTCTATACGGTTAAAATCAGAGCCGAAGACGATTACGGAAACGTATCGGAAGCTTCCTACGAAGTCGAGGTAAGAGACATAGAACCGCCTTTCGTTTTCAGATACGGAGACGGTGCGCTTGTTCAGTTGAAAAACGAGTTCAACATCCAGGATATCGTAGCCTATGGCGACAATGCCGATCCTGAGCCCGAATTAACGGTAGAAGGGGAAGTGAATACTTTCAAGAAGGGTCGTTATCCGTTGCATGCCGTAGTGAAGGATCGTTCCGGAAACGTAACGGAATGGGATCTGACAGTAGAAGTTACGGATCACATTCCGGATTATGATACGGATGAAGAGGAATATCTCTTTGAGGATTTCATCAGAGACTATGCGGGAGAAGGAAGGGAATTCGGCATTGATGTATCGACCTGGCAGGGAGACATCGACTTTGAAGCCGTAAAGGCTGCCGGATGCGATTTTGTGATCATCAGAGCGGGTTTCTCTTATGACGGTACGTTTACCCTTGACAACAAGTTCCGGCAGAACTATGAGGGTGCGAAGCAGGCAGGACTTAAGGTAGGAATCTATCATTTCTCTTATGACAACAATGAAGAAGATCTTCTTTCGGCCTTAAACATGATCTTTACGGAACTCTCAGGAGAGAAACTGGATCTTCCGATCGTCTTCGACTGGGAGGATTTCTGGTGCTACCAGGAATATGAAATGAGTTTCCAGGATCTGAATCATCTCTATGATGTTTTTGAAAA
>JAFONG010000102.1 GCA_017418585.1 Erysipelotrichaceae bacterium
AAACACTTCCATCATCTCTTCATAAAGAGTATGGCTCAGTCCATCCGCAAAAGCGAAATTCTTGGAGAAGTCCAGACCGATCACTTTCGGATTGATTTCCTTCAGTACTCTGGCCAGACACTCCATCTGCGTTTCGCCTTCTCCGCTCTGTTTAGTGACAGGAGCATTCGGATTCAATATACGCGATTCGCCCCAGGACTGTCCTTTCGGATTGGTCCACATCGGACGGTAGTAATCGCCGATGACCGGGACAGGATGGGTCAAAGACATTCTGTCGACCGTACCGTCATCCTCCAGATGGAAGACCAGTATCGTCAGTCTTCTTGCGGTAATCAAAGAACGCGGAGCCAGAGTCCAGAAGACCGGTTCCTCGTTGTATTCGTTGTTGCAGACGACCCAGCAGTCGATCCCGCTTCTTTTCATGACCAGAGGCAGTACCTGATCCAGTCTCTTCACCAGCCATCCGTCCAGCAGTCTGTCCTGCTGACGGTAGTCCAGGATCTTCGGTTTCAGTTCATCGACACTTGGTACATCAACGATAAAGTTTTCTCTTGAGATCTCCATTATTCTTTCTCCATTTCTTCCAATACCTTGGCCTTGATCTGCTGATACGCCTTCTGCGGATCATCGTTGTATACGATGTTGCGGAACAGCGGAGCGATCTCCATGTCCATCTTGGCTTTATTGATACGTCTCTCGATCGATGCGTCGTCATCGTGATAACGCTCATGGATCAGTTTTTCCAGTTCCTCGAAACTTGTCGGCATGACATAGAAACAGACGGCTTCAGGAATGTTCAGCTTGATCCCGCCGACTCCCTGTGCCTCCACTTCGATCAGCACGTTCTTTCCGAGATTGACCAGATATTCGATCTGCGCTTTCGGTGTTCCGTAATAGTATCCGTTAAACTCCGTATATTCCAGAAGCTCCTTGTTCTTGACCGAATTCGCAAAAGCTTCATGGGAAACAAAGTAGTAGTCCTTGCCGTCGACTTCTTCTTCCTTCTTCGGCCTGGTCGTCTCCGAAATCGAGAAGAAAAGATTCAGATCCTTATCCTGCAGCAGCAGGTCTCTGATCTCCGACTTGCCTACCGAGCTTGCGCCGCTCAATACAACAACAGTTCCTTTTTTCATGATATTTGCCTCCTATTTGCACGCTTTCACGATATCACAAAGTAAACGATATGAACGGTCAAACGATTCCAGATCCATCTCTTCATCAGGCGTATGGATATAACGGGTAATCGGACCGAAGCTGATAATGTCGATCGCAGGATCCAGTCCCTTGAAGACGCCGCACTCGCAGCCGCCGTGGGCAGCGGATACGACCAGTTCCTTTCCGTTGTCTTCGCAGACTTTCCTGAAGATGTCTCTCATCGGCGATACTTCGCTGTAGGACCATCCCGGATACTTTCCTTCAACCCTGTAGTCCCAGCCCATCAGATCACTTAAGACAGAAATCTGATTAAGAAGATCGTCGGTATTGGAATCCAGAGCCGCTCTGACCAGAGCATCGATCTCAACGGAATTTTCATCGGTTTTAACGACACCCAGATTCAGGGAAACCGTCGTCAGGCCTTCGATTACCATGGATCGGTTCTTGAAACCGTTCGGGAACAGATACAGCATGTCGATGACGTTCCGGCCGTCTGCCGGAAGCATCTTTCTTGCGCTTTCCGTTTCACTCACTTCCACCTTGAAACCCGCATCCGAGAACTCCAGTTCCTTCCAGATCTCTTTTTCTTTATCCTTTATGAATTTGCATAGCTTATCCTTGTCGCCGGCATACGTGAATACCGCAACCGCTTCTCTTGGAATGGCGTTGTCCTTCATGCCTCCGTTGAAGCTGACTAGCTGCAGATTGAATCCGGCAAGCTGCGCTTCTTTCAGGATCCTGATCGCAAGCTTGTTGGCGTTGCCTTTTTCCAGATGAATGTCTCCACCGGAATGTCCGCCCAACAGACCCTTGACTTCCATCTTCAGGCACGGATCGCTGTTGTCCGTAAATCCGACCTTTCTGGTAACGATGGCTGTGCCTCCCCCGGCACTTGAAAGCAGGGTATGACACTCGCCGCCTCCATCCAGGGAAATCATCCTGTGACCGTGTACGTCTTCAGGGGACAGGGCCGATGCGCCAAGCAGACCGATCTCTTCCATGGTGGTAAAGATGCAGGAAAGCTTAGGATGCGGAAGTTCGTCGTCTTCCAGTATCGCCAGCATGTATGCGACGCCATGACCGTCATCGGCACCCAGAGTCGTTCCTCTGGCCTTGAGCAGTCCGTCTTCCACATACAGATCCAGACCGTTCTTCAGAAAATCGTGATCGCAGTCGTTGTTCTTTTCACAGACCATGTCCATGTGCGCCTGCAGGACAAGCGGTTCGCTGTTCTCGTATCCCGGTGATGCTTCCTTGTCGATGATCACATTGAATACTTCGTCCTGCTTATATGCCAGACCGCGTTCTTTCGCAAAGGCTACGATATAGTCGCTGATCTGTTTTTCGTTTCTTGATCCATGCGGGATCTTGCACAGTTCATTGAACCAGTAACAGTGTCTTTTCTTTAAATCGAATTCCATGTTCTCTACCCCTTCAGATATTTATTCAGCCAGTCGGTGATCTCGTTCATTCTTCTCAGTCTGTGCAAAGGCTTGCCGTTACGTGAGAGCTCATGATTCTCGCCCTTGAAGATCACCAGTTTCGTATCGATTCCGTTGATCCTGATCGGCGTATAGAACTGCAGCGCTTCCGGCAGGGTACAGCGGTAATCCTCGCGGGAATGGATGAACAGGATCGGCGTCTTGACGTTGTTGACGTATTTCAGCGGCGAAATGTCCCACAGTTCCTTCTCGCAGTGTCTGACGTCCTTGAATTCCATTTCGATCGGGAAATCGATACCGTAATCGCTCACGGTGACTTCCGTGATCCAGTTGGAGATGGAACGCTGCGAAGCGGCTGCCTTGAACCTGTCGGTATGTCCGACGATCCAGTTAGTCATATATCCGCCATAGGAACCTCCAGTCACGCCAAGTCTTTCCTTGTCGATATTCGGATATTCCTTCAGTACCAGATCGGTAAAGTCCATCAGATCTTCATAATCGATCTTTCCGTACTTGCCGCGCAGATCGCCGAACGCGTTGCCTCTGCCGTCCGAACCTCTCGGGTTGCAGAAGAATACGAAGTAGCCTTCCGAAGCCCATACCTGCATCTCGTGCATGTAGATCGGTCCATAGGCGCAGCGCGGTCCGCCATGGATATCCAGGATAGCCGGATACTTCTTCTTCGGATCGTAATTGATCGGTTTCAGTACCCAGCCGTAGACCGGCATCTTCTTTTTCAGAACGATCTCTTCCGGTTTTGCCACATACTTATCGGAAAGCACTTTCCTGTTGACTGAAGTCAGACAGCTGTTTTTCCCATCTTTGATCAGATAGACTTCTTCCAGCTTCATGTCCAGCATGGCTATGGCATAGATCGTTCCGTCTGCCTTGACACAGAAATCGTCGGCCGTTCCGTTGTCTGCGAATACGGTCGTCAGTCTGTCTCCGTCATATCGGACAATGATCGTCTCATTTCTGCTGCAGGTCAGCAGGTAAACATCGTCCTTGCTTTTGACCAGAGAACGGGTCTTGCCGTAGCGCACATCGCTAAGAACGGCATTGTAGAACGAATACTCGCAGTCTATCTGCAGTACCATCTCTCCGTTTTCCAGACTGTAGAACTTGCCTGATTCGATGGCGCCCCAGTCTTTTCCAAAGGTTCCCAGAACGATCTTCCTGTCCTTGTAATAGAAGAGTCTGTAGACTTCCATTCTGTCGTCAAACAGTTTTTCTGTCTTCTTTGTCTTGTGGTCATATTCATAGACGGCCGACCACTTGCCCTTGAATGTATCGAAGTCAACGCCCGAGAACAGGATCTTTTCGTCCTTCACGTCGAAGTTCTCCACATCCAGAGTCTCATTTGTGATCTTGAGAATGTTCTGACCTTTTTTAGAAACCAGGAACAGAGAGGTCCGGTTTCCGTTGATGACGCCTGCTCCGTTGTATACGAAAGGATATTCATCAAAGACGATGTAGTCTTCGTCTTTCTTTTTATCCTTCAGATAGGCTTTCTGCTGCTTCCCGTTCAGTTTGTGGAAATCCGGACACGAACGGTTGGTCGTTGCGCTTACAAGATAATAGTTCCTGTTGAAATCCTGCAGAGAATCCACCTGCAACGGCAGGTCAAAAGCCTTAACCGTCTTCCCATTGTCCTTCAGCCACAGGAAGCAGGTGTATCCTTCCTTCTGCTTCTTGCTGTCGATCAGAAGGATGCCTTCGTTCACGATGAAGTAGTTTGCTCTCTTCAGTCCTTTCACAACGACGGAAGACTTGTTGCCGTCTGTGCTGATGACATTCAAATCCTGTACATAGTCGTTGTTCTTCAGATCCGTTTTCGTCGTAACGAAATAGACTTTCTTTTCATCCTTGCTCAGCTGGATGTTGGAAAGCGGCTGATACTTGTAGATCAGGTCTCTTTTGATTTCTTTCATTGTCTTACTCCCAACAGTTTGATTCTGTTTCTATTTTCCGCGAGGAAGGACACTTCCCCGTCATG
>JAFONG010000103.1 GCA_017418585.1 Erysipelotrichaceae bacterium
CTACGAGGTAAAGGACCAGACATATTTCTATGCCGAGAAACTGGACCTGATGGGTGCAGATCCGGATGCGATCCTGCAGGAAACACGCGACAAGATAGATGCTTATCTAAGACAGCAGGGGAAATAAAAAAAGAACGGAAACGTTCTTTTTAATTTACATCGATTCGATTTTCTTCAACATCTCCTGCAGCTGTGTTTCATCAAGCTCCAGATATCCTCCCTGCGACTGCTTCTTGGAAGTCATATGGACCTGTCCGCAGCCCGATATCTTCAGGACGTCCTGGATGTTTTCGATCCTGACGCCTCCTCCCGGAAGCAGACTGATCTGACCGCGGTATTTCTCATTTAGATCATGAAGGATCTCGCATCCTTTCAGAATATCAGGATACACCGCCTTGCCGCTGGTCAGGATCCTGTCGATCCTGCAGAAGATCAGATCTCTTACTGACCGGTCCAGGTCATCCGTTTCATCGAATGCCTTATGGAATACCGCTTCCTTATGATAGGAGTGGACCAGATCGCTCATGGTCCCGGTACGTTTTAGATCGATCGTTTTATCCTTGTTGAGAAAACCGAAAACGATTCCGTCGGCTCCGGCTTTCAGCATTTCTTCCGCATCTTTCAGCATCGTTTCATATTCAACTTCGCTGTAGAAGAAATCTCCCCCTCTTGGCCTGCACATGCAGCAAAGCGGTACATCGATCATCTTCTTCAGTGACCTGATCGTTTCTAAAGACGGAGAAAGTCCTCCCAGTTCCAGAGCGCTGTTAAGTTCTATTCTGTCGATCGGATAGGATGCGGCCCTGATCGCATCCTGGATATTGCCGATACAGATCTCGATTAGCGTATTGTTTATCATAACTCTATTATACACAGGGAAAGGCAGACCGGTTTTTTGTGTTAAGATAAAGGCATGATAAAAGGCGCTTTATTTGACATCGATGATACATTATACTCCCATGAGCTGCATGCCGTTCCGAAAGCCACACTGAAGGCTTTGGACAAGCTGAGGGCGAAGGGGATCAAGATCGGAATCTGTACTTCAAGAGTGGCTGCAGAGATGATGGAAATACCGGAAGAACTTCTGAACCGCATCGACTGCAAGATCGTAGGCACGGGAGCCACGACAGTCGTAGACAACGAATACTTCAAGAGCTATACCATTCCTCTGGAAGATGCCAGAAGATATGCCGCATTCTTTGAGGAGAATCATATCAGTTACGACTATTCCGACATCAACGGAGATCTGTATTTCTGGGGTGATGTCGACAAAGTCAACAAGGGCAAGTACCTGCGTCTGGCTGGAGGGAATGTCAAGTTCAAGGAATACGAAGATGAACAGATCACGAATCTGTTCTATTTCGAAGCACCCGAGGATAAGATCAGCGAGATCGATGCGATCAATCCGGGAGCCTTGATATCAAAGTGGGGCAATTCCGGAAACATCTGCGCTTCCCTGGTGGATAAGAGTTTCGGTCTGCTGAAGTTCTGTCAGGTGTATTCGTTTACCACGGATGAAATCGTGGCTGCAGGCGACGGCATCAACGACGACGTGATGCTGGAGATGGCCGGGATCGGGATCGCTACCGACGATGCCAAGGAGAATACCAAGGCTAAGGCGGACTATGTCTGCAGAAAGTCCATTGAGGACGGAGGCCTGTATGACGCTCTGGCGGATCTGAAGATCATTGAAGAAGACGTATACGACATGAAGATGTTTTCTTTCGATCTGGATTCTACCCTGTTCGATCACAAGCTGGGACGCATCAGCGAGATGACAGTCAGGTCATTGAAAGCTTTAAAGGATAAAGGAATGATCCTGTGTCTCAATACGTCCCGTTCTTATGATGAGCTGTACAACGTGCCGAAAGAAGTGCTGGATCTGATGGATGAACACTGTCTTCTGGACGGAGCCTATATCCGTAACAGGGAAGGCTGTGAAGTGTTCTATCTGAAACAGGAAAACATTGGGAAGATCGTCTCTTTCTTTGATGAGCACGGGATCACCTACCGCTACTGTACGGATGACGGCAGCGGCTATCTGAATCAGCATGATGAAAACAAGGAAAGCCTGTTCTACAGACTGTACAGGATGATTCCCGAGATCAAGAAATACAGCGGTGAGAAGGTCGTACAGTTTCTCTACTATGCCACAGGCGCATTGAGAGAAGCAGCCATTGACAACGCCAAAGACGAAAGCTGTTTCCTGCTTCCTTTTGGCGGAGAGATCGCTCCTGCGGGTACAAGCAAGGGCATGGGAATGCTGAAGATCGCGAAGAAATATGGGATACCGGAAGAAAAGATCTGCGCGTTCGGCGACAGCTACAACGACATAGACATGCTGCAGAAAGCCGGACTGGGCATTGCCATGGGAAACGGTCAGCGTGAATGCAAGGATGCGGCCGATTATATTGCGGAAGATATTTCCGATGAAGGATTCTATAAGGCACTGCTTCATTTTGGTTTTATTGAGGAATTGGAATAAAGGAGAAATCTATGGACAGCTATTTTGTAGAACTGACGAGTGTCGGCAAATCGCATCTGAATCGGGAAGACATTCCGGCAGAAGGCCTGAAAGACAACGAAGCTCTGATCAAGGCTGAATACTCCATGATTTCGTCAGGAACGGAACTGTCCCGGGCATTCGGTCTGAAGAAAGGTTTTTCTTATCCGGTTAGACCAGGCTATTGCATGGTGGGCAGGGTATTGGAAAAAGGAAAGGATATCAAGGCGGAAAAGGGCGATCTGGTATTCGTGAATGCGCCGCATGCATCCTTAGTCAGAAGGACACACGGGAACACGGTTCAGGGACCTCTGATCTTCAGACTCCCGCAGGATATCGATCCGATCGAAGCTACGGCAATCAATCTGCTTCTGGTAGCGATACAGGGCGTCAATCTCAGCAATGCAAAGCTGGGTGACAGTGTCGGGGTCTTCGGTCTGGGAAATATCGGCATTCTGGTTGCCTGCATGTACAAGAAACTCGGCTGCAGGGTCATCGGCATCGATCCGGTGAAAGAAAGATGCGATCTGGCTGCCTTGATGGGTATCGAGAAGACCGTCTGCGCAAATGATCCGAAAGAAGCGATCAGCTCCCTGACGGATGGCAAGGGTCTGGACATCAGTGTCGATGTAACCGGACTATCCCAGGTTATCATCCATTGCGTTGAAAATACGGGAAACTATGGCGAAGTGATCCTGCTTGGTTCTCCAAGGCAGTCTTTTGAGTGCGATGTCACACCGCTTCTGTCCATGATCCACATGAAGGATCTGACCGTAAAGGGAGCCTTCAACAATACAACACCGGTAGAAGCGATGCCGGGGTCCAGGAATTCGCTGGAAAACAATCTGCAGAAGGTCTGTGAACTGATCATGAACAAGGATATCGACATTTCCAGACTGATCAGCAGAGTGATAGATCCGAAAGACTGCGAGGAAGCCTACTACGATCTTATGTACAACAAGGATAAAGTCAATCTGATCGTCTTTGACTGGAGGAACTACTAGATGAAGGCCTGGGAAAAGTATTTTGAGGAACTGAAAAAAGTAACAAGGAAGATCAAGGAAACGCAGCAGGAGAATATCATGAAAGCCGCAGAGATCCTTGCCGATACGACAGAAAAGGGAGGCATCATCTACGGTTTTGGAACAGGTCATTCTCATCTGGTGGCGGACGACGCCTTCTGGAGAGCCGCAACACCGGCCAACTACTGCGCTCTTCTGGAACCGAGCGCTTCCGGAAACCAGGAAATCACTAAATCCTACTACATAGAAAATACCTACGGCATCGGGAAACTGATCGTCGACTATCACCGCATTACACCGAACGACTGCA
>JAFONG010000015.1 GCA_017418585.1 Erysipelotrichaceae bacterium
CTGAGAGAAGTTTCCGACACCGCTGCTTTCGACCTCGGCTGTACAGACATCTTCCTTTACCGACCACGTACCGGTGATCTCGTAATATCCATCATAGAAGTTGTCCTTCATGACAAAACTGCCGTCCTTGCCGAACCAGATTTTGGAGTGTTCTGCATTGTCGAATTCATCGACTGTATTGAAATAGGTCTTGCCCGCAATCGCAGGTGTTTGTTCTACATTGTCTTTCGGGCCGCATGCGCAAAGCAGAAATACAAACAGTAAACAGATCAGTTTTTTCATGTTCATTTCCTCCTTCTGTCACTTTAAGTATAGATTATTTTTATCGATTGTGCGATGAAACGGGTATCGGGGACGATTACTGAAGACGTTTATCGGAACCGTATTTCAGATAAAGATGATCGCCGATGTATTCGCAACGGATCCTGTTTTCATAGAGCATTGAAACATCATCGCTGAAGCGTTCTTTAAAAGAAGGATCGTTCCTGTAGAGAACATCGTAGGATTTTAGATTCTTGAAGAAGACGAAGGCGTCGGCGTATTCGTAAGCCAGAGAAGGATCGTGGATACTCATGATGACCCGTCTGTTTTCTTTTTGTGTGTATTCATTTAAAAGACTCAGAAAGCCGTACTGTCTGACCAGATCCAAAGAACTGACCGGTTCATCCAGAACCATGATTCTGCTGTCCTGAAAGATTGCCCGCGCCAGATAGATAAGACGCCTCTGGCCATGGCTCAGGGTTTCCAGTCTTCTGCCGGAAAGCTGCAATGCGTCCAGTTCTTTCAGTATGTCGAGGGCTTTCTTTCGGTCGTTTTCATCCGGGCCCCTGAAGGGATCCTGCCTGTTGATGCCGCCCATGCAGATGAAATCGGAAACGCTCATGACGATGCTGTCGTCGTTTTCCTGCGGTACATAGGACAGTAGTCTTGAACGTTCCTGATCATTCAGTGCGTCTATGTTCTGACCGTCTATGAGAATACTTCCCTTGTTCGGTTTCAGCAGGCCAAGCAGCAGCTTAATGAATGTGGTCTTACCTTCGCCATTGAGCCCCAGAATCGCCGTGACAGACTGGTCTTCAAGCGAAAAGGACAGTCCGTCAAAGACCTTGCTTCCATGATAGGCAAAAGACAGATCATCGATACGGATCATAGATATCCCTTTCTTTTTGTCAGCAGGAAAACAAACAGTACGATTGCTCCTATGGATGAAGTGATGATACTGACAGGAAGCTCGGCGCTTGTCAGGGTTCTGGCTAGGGTATCCGAGAGAAGAAGGATCGCTGCACCGACAGGCATGGATAACAGCAGCGTTTCTTCAAAAGATGATCTAAACAGGAGAGAAACGATGTGCGGTGTCAGCAGACCGATCCAGGAAACGATACCGCTGACGGAAACAGACGCGGCTGTAAGCAGAGTGGATAAGGCGATACAAAGACGATTCAGTCTTTTGATATTAACACCCAGTGTCTGCGCTTCTTCTTCGTCTAGAAGCAGAGCCTTTAAGCGGAAACGGTACAGGAACGTACGAAAAAGAGCGGGCAGTACGATAACGGCGGTGCTCAGCAGA
>JAFONG010000104.1 GCA_017418585.1 Erysipelotrichaceae bacterium
AGACGCAGCTCCTTTCAGAATATCGGCAAGGAGATATTTCTCCTCGTATTCGCTCTTGATAAACAGAGCCTGTAGAACAAAACCGGCAAGAATGAATAAATAATGGATTGGTTTCATAACAGATCTCTCTTTCTCTCTATAACATATCACAACTCTTCAGGAAGTCTCTCAGGATCGCTTCGTATCCTTTCGGATCGATTGCGATGGAACGGGCGTGTTCGGCACCTTTAAACAGATGCAGCTCGCTCTTTCTGTTTCTGCACACCGCAAACATGTCTTTGCTGTGATGACAGTCGATAAGGGTATCCGAATCTCCGTGCATGTAACAGATCGGTACATCGGCATTCTTAACGACATTGATAGGGCTGGTTCCTTTTACGTCGTAATGATAACGCAGCTTTCCGATCTGACATACCGTCCAGACGATCAGGGAAGAAAACGGTCCCATGTTTTTTCTGACGAATTCCTTAAACAGAACGACGCTGTCGGCAAACGGGCAGTCGGCAACTACAAAATCGGGCTTCACATACTGCAGCACCAGCAGGGAGGTTGCTGCACCCATGGATTCCCCGTGCAGGCCGATGATACAATCCTGCCCGAACTTCTCTTTTGTAAAACCGAAGATGTCTCTAAGATCCTTGGCCTCTTCCTGGCCCAGGGTACAGATGTCACCGGTGGAATCGCCGAAGTGTCTTTCGTCGTAAATGACGGCATGGTATCCGGCTCTGTAGAACAGATCGGCATACTTCAGGCAGGCATAGCGGTTGGCGGTATGGCCGTGGGCGATGATTGCGACTTTGTTGCCGACAGGATGTTTGTTTCTGATGATCTCTCCCTTGATGGTGACGCCGTTGATGTCCAGAGAAAAATCCTCTCTGTTCCAGACGTTGTCGTATTGATCGAAGACATCCTTAAAGCCTTTATCGATTTCATAATCTCTCAGATCGGAAAAAGAATAGCGCTTCGGCAGAATGACGATATTCAGACACTTCTGAGCGATATGGATCAGAATGACGAGAAGTATTGCCAGTATCAGCAGAACGATGATCATGACCTGTTCTTTCTTTCTTTTGCCGCAAAGATGAGCGGTACGAATGTCGCCAGGATCAGCAGAGTAGAAACCAGGAACAGGACATTGGTCGGCAGGTAGGCAGTCAGACCGTTGCTGTCGAGGATCTCGCCGTTGTTCTTGATGATCGGATTGGCGATGAACGGAGAAACGATCCACGGGATCAGGACGAAGAAGACGATACGGAATCCTTCAAACTGTCCCTTGGCTTCTTCCGGGAAGAGCTGCTTCATCCATACGGATGTAACCTGTATGAACATGATGTAGCCGCAGCCGAAGAAGAACAGACCTACCAGAAGAGGAATGTTCATGATCGTCGTAGGATCGATGAATTCCGGTTTGCCGAATATGCCAAGAATGCCGACGCCGATCATGCTCAGGATGATGGAGATCGATGCAGCCAGAACGTACCTGTTCTTGTTCAGCAGCCTGGAGGCAGGAATGACCGAAAGC
>JAFONG010000105.1 GCA_017418585.1 Erysipelotrichaceae bacterium
AAGGATCTGTTTGATCCATCGAACATGACATAGTCGAATCCGGCATCTACGCACTGATACAGCAGTTCCGGATCGATGCAGTGATCCAGATGGGTGATGACCGGGGTATTGTATTTGCTTTCCAGATGTTTCGCAAATGCGACAAAAGAATCGATGCCCATGAACCTGCAGCAGCTCATGGAAGCCATCAGAATGACCGGACGCTTCAGTTCGGAAGCGGCCTGTACGATCGCTTCCATATCATCATAGGTATTCGCATTGAAGGCTCCGATGGCCTTGCCCTGCTTCCAGGCATCCAGCAGAAGATTATGTTCCATCATGCCAGATCAGCCTCCACTACTTTCGCAATCGAATGAATGATGTACAGATGCATTCCTTCGGCAGCGATCAGGTCTTCAGTATTGACCGGACACCAGACATCGCACATGTCCTTCAGTTTACCGCCGCTTTTGCCGGTAAAGATGACGGTCTTAAGACCTTTTTTCTTGGCTTCTTCCACAGCCAGAATGATGTTTTTGGAATTGCCGCTGGTTGAGAACGCCCAAAGAACATCCCCCTTCTTGCCCGAAGCATTGACCTGTCTTTCAAAGACTTTCTCATAACCATAGTCGTTGGATATTGCCGTAAGAACGGACGGGTCCGTCAAGGCAACAGCCGGATAGCCTTCTCTCTCCCAGTTGATCATATGAGAAATGAAATCGTTGGTGATATGGGAAGCCGTTGAAGCGCTTCCTCCGTTTCCACACAGCAGTAACTTGTTTCCTGCCGCAATCGCTTCTTCCGTAACTCTTGCCGCTTCCTGATAGGATTCCAGCATCTTTGGATCCGTCGTTACATAAGCGTCTGTCATTAACTGATAATCGTTCCTGATGATGTCTGTATTCATTATTCCAGTCCTTCTTCCTTTCTGAATTCTTCCAGTATTTTCAACGATGCGGAACAGCCGATCCTCGTGGCTCCCGCATCCATCATGGCCTTGCAGTCCTTCCAGGTACGGATACCGCCGGAAGCCTTGACGCCAACCGCATCGCCTACAGCCTTCTTCATGACTTCTACCGCATGAACCGTAGCGCCGCCTTCCTTTGCCAGACCTGTCGATGTCTTGACGAATTCAACTTTGTGCTTCACCGCAAGTTCGCACATCTTGATAATCTCTTCATCGCTCAGATAACAGGTCTCCAGAATGACCTTGCACAGACGGCCGTTTCCGTGGATGACTTCCACCATCCTTCTCATCTCTTCGTCCAGATATTCCCATTCGTGGTCCTTGACCTTAGAAACGTTGCACATGTAGTCGATCTCATCGACACCGTTTTTGATGTTGTCCAGAGCTTCATAGACCTTCACATCGATGCTGTTGCATCCCAGAGGGAAACCCGCTCCGGAACATACTTTAATTCCGTAAGCCTTCAGTTTCTCTTTAAAGTAGATTGCCGGAACCTGATTCACCGCTACCGTTGCCGGTCTGATTTCGATTGCTTCATTGATGATTCTGTCAAAATCCGCAGTAGTTCCGTCTACCTTCAGATACGTATGGTCAAATAACGCCGCAAGTTCTCTTTCTGTCATATTTTCTCCTTAACTCTTGTAGGAACCGATCACGATCTCCAGTTTTCCTTCTATCTTCATTTTCTCCTGCTTACAAGGTACGAACCAGGTCTCGCCCTTCCTGACATGTTTTCCATCGATAAAGCCTTCTCCTTCCGAAATGAACCAGAAGCTGAATTCCTCCAGTCCGAATTCTCCCTCTCCGTCACACAGGAGTCTGAAAGCGGAGAATTCTCCCGGTTTATCGATATAGGTATACAGTTTCAGATCGCCCAGATCTTCTACCGTCGGCTCAACAAACGGATCTTCCTTATCCGGACATAGAATGACATCCATGGCCTTGTCGATATCCAGCTGTCTCTTCTTTCCGTCCGGTCCGACTCTGTCAAAATCATAGAGTCTGTAGGTCTTGTCCGCATTCCCGCTCAGTTCCAGCAGTACGACGCCCTTGCAGGTGGTATGGACTCTGCCTGCAGGAACATAGGCGAAGTCGTTTTTCTTCGGATGTTCATAGACTCTTAGAAGTTCATTCCATCTTCCCTGATCGATCATCTCTCTTAGCTGTTTCTTGTTTTCGGCATTATGACCGTACATCGCGATCGAATCCGGTTCAACTTCCAGGAAGAAAACGCATTCCGATTTGCCCAGGGAATTCTCGTATTTCCTGGCGTATTCGTTGTTCGGGTGAAGCTGTACGGAGGTGTTTTCGTTGCAGTCGCCCAAAAGGAATTTGATCGGTACGACATCCGTACCATGGAAACCGAACAGCTCATTGTGTTCATTGTAAAACTGAGAAAGCCTCATTCCGGTTCCTTCTACTTCAGA